>PXDN01000142.1 GCA_003566375.1 Opitutia bacterium | reverse complement strand
GTTCATGGGCATCGCCCGCACCGGCGGGTTCGCCTCCAACGGCAGCGGCGACTACGTGATTTCGTTTTCCACCCATCCCGGGGTCCGCATCGACACCTCTCGGGACACCCCGGTCGATGAAATGACTCTGTTGCGCAACCGGGAGGTGACGCCGCTCTTTCTCGCGGCGGTCGAGGCAACGGAGGAGGCCATTTTGAATTCACTTTTCATGGCCGAAACCATGACCGGCATGAACGGCCGCACCGAGGAGGCGCTGCCGATTGACCGGACTTTGGAAATCCTCCGCGAGCGCGGGGCTCTTCGCTGAGCTCCGCGGCCCTTGTTTCCGCGGGACCAGCCATGCCGTTTCTTCGTCACGCGGCGATCAACGAACCCGGAAACAGCGGGCCGGTTTATCCGTTTTCGCTTCCCGCCCTGAGGAAGGTGGACCGGGTGGATCTCGACGCTCCGGTGACGTTTTTTGTCGGTGAAAACGGGTCGGGTAAATCGACCTTGCTGGAAGCGGTCGCTCTCAAGGCGAAACTGCCTCCAGCCACCGGAATGCCCCTGGAACTGGATGAAACCATCGCGTCAGTCAAACCGCTGGCCGACGCCATGACCCTGGCTTGGCGAATGCGGACGAAGTTTGGGTTTTACCTGCGGGCGGAGGATTTTTTCAACTACGCCCGCCAAGTCAAAGAGCGGGCCGGGGGATTGGACGAACTGGCCGAAAAACACGCCGACGATCCCCGCGTGGCCGGTTATATGCGGGCACAGCGCCACGCTCTGGATGATCGCTACGGGGAGGATTTGCACGCGCTCTCGCACGGCGAAAGTTTCCTCAAGTTTTTTCAATCCCGCATGATTGCCGGCGGCCTGTACCTGATTGACGAACCGGAGGCGGCCCTTTCGCCCCAGCGGCAACTCGCTTTCCTCCACTGGATGAAAGAGGTTCTGGGGGCGGGGGAAAGTCAGTTCATCATCGCCACCCATTCACCCATCCTGCTGGCCTGGCCCGGCGCGCGCATCCTGAGTTTTGACCACGCTCCCGTCCGCTTTGTCGAGTACGGGGATCTGGAGCATGTGACCCTGACCCGCGGGTTTTTAAACGACCCCGAAAGCTATCTTCGGCATTTGTGAAACGAACCCACGGTTCGGCCCAGTGATGCAAGCCACCTCCGCTGCGCCGCGGTTGGCCTACATCATTTTTTCGTTCGGCCCAAATGAACAACCTGGGACGGACCGCTCTGAATCCATCTTCGAAAGACGACCTCGTGGTTTATCCAGCCATGCGGCCCGGCAAGCTCCACTGGAGCACACGTGATGTCTCCAGGTTTTGCCCCTCAAGCGTCTCAACCGCTCTCATTCTCCCGACATTTCCCGCAAACCAAACGCGACAATAATTTTAGCAGGTGCTAAAATTATTGTCGCGATTAAAAATGGGTAGGCTGCCGTCTCAAGCATGGTCTCGCTGGGGAGATTCCTTCTCTCCTGCCTGTTTAGGTGCCGTTTATCAATGGGTTCGTCCGATTATTAGATTTTTCACAAAAAACTATTTAATAGCTTGATGTGAACCAAACCACCGGCGCGGATGAGAGGCCACTTGGATTTCCCCTCAAGCGTCTCAACCGCTCCCATTCTCCCGAAATTTCCCGCAACCCAAACGCGACAAAATTTTTAGCAGGTGCTAAAATTATTGTCGCGGTTGAAGTCGGGGATGGCGGACACTTTGAGGTGGTTTTCACGGGTTGAAAATGGAATGGTGCCATCTTTTCGGTCCGGTGCGAGGGGCGGTTTCCGCGGTTTTCGTCTGCTAACCGCGGATTACCTCCATAACCGTTTGGCGGCGCCCGCGTCTGGTATTTTCACGTTTTCGGAATCGCCATGAAGGCGGGCTTGCCTTTGGGTGTCCGTTGACCTTCATCATGACATCCTGGACGGACATTATCACCCGCTTAACAGACCTTCTCGGCAAATCCAACGTGTTGACGGAAAAAGAGGATTTGCTGCCCTATGCCTTTGACGGCACGGCGGCGTTGAAGCAGATGCCCCGATGCGTGGTGTTTCCGGCCAACCCGGAAGAGGTTGCGGCGGTTTTGAAGCTGGCCCGGGAAACCGGGCGTCCGGTGGTCACGCGCGGTTCGGGCACCGGCTTGAGCGGCGGCAGCGTTCCCCATCCCGACGGCATTGTGGTTTGCCTGCTGAAATTCAACCGCGTGCTGGAGACCGATCCCGCGAATTTGACCATGTTGGTCGAAAGCGGGGTCATCACGCAAACGATCAGCGGCGAGGCGGAAAAGGCGGGATTGTTCTATCCACCCGACCCCGGTTCCATGAAAATCTCCACCATCGGGGGCAATGTGGCGGAGAATTCCGGCGGTCTGCGCGGATTGAAATACGGAGTGACCCGTAACTACGTCATGGGCCTGGAGGTAGTGCTGCCCGACGGGCGAATCTGTTGGTTCGGCAACAAATGCGTGAAGGATGTCGCCGGCTACAGCATGAAGGATCTTTTCATCGGGTCCGAAGGCACCCTCGGAATTGTCACCAAGGTTTTGCTGCGACTTTTGCCCAAACCGGCGGCCCGGAAAACCATGCTGGCCACCTTCGCGGACATGGAGGGGGCCTCGCGAACCGTTTCGGCGATTATTGAGAACAAAATCATTCCCTGCACGCTGGAGTTTTTGGACAATGTCACCATTCGATGCGTGGAGGAGTTTGCCCACATCGGATTGCCGGTGGATGCCGAAGCGGTGTTGTTGATGGAAAGCGACGGGCATCCCGCCGTGGTCGAAGAAGAGAGCGCAGCCATCGCCCGAATCGCCCGTGAAAACGGAGCCATGGAGGTGAAAACGGCCGCCGGGGAAGAGGAAGCCGCCCAACTCGCGGCCGCCCGCCGGTCGGCCTTTTCCGCGCTTGCCCGCCGCCGCCCGACCACGGTGCTGGAAGACGCCACCGTGCCCCGCAGCGAGTTGACGAAAATGATTCGGTTTATTCAAGAAGTGGGCAAGCGCCACAATTTGCTCATCGGCACGTTCGGTCACATGGGGGACGGAAATTTGCACCCGACGTTTTTGACCGATGAAAAAGACGCCGCCGAGATGGAACGGGTGGAGGCGGCCATGGTGGAGATTTTCGATTACGCCATCTCACTCGGTGGCACCATCACCGGAGAGCATGGCGTCGGCTTGGCCAAGAAACGGTTTTTGCCTGCCCAAGTCGGAAATGCGGAGATGGAATTGATGAGGCAATTCAAGCGAACCGTGGATCCCGACAACCTGCTGAATCCGGATAAACTGTTTGTTTCGGTGGAATCCGGCGGGGCTTCGGAAAAAGAAAAAGACGCGTGAGGCCACGCGAGCTGCAGGCGCGCGGGGTTGCTTTGTTCGGTTGAGTTTATGTCGTGGGGGAGAACAGGGGACTGCGGCGAGTCGGTTTTGGGGTTAACGACTTCATTTTCCCGCGGGCGGGGCGACTCCCATGACATTTCTCTGACAAACTTTTTGCATCCGGATGACATTCATGGCGGGAAAATG
>PXDN01000168.1 GCA_003566375.1 Opitutia bacterium | reverse complement strand
TCATTGCCATCATCGGCATTTTGGCATCCATTCTCATACCCGTTGTTGGCAAAGTTCGGGAAAACGCGCACCGCACGCAGTGCGGGAGCAACATCCGGCAGATCGCCCTCGCCATCCTCGCTTACGAATCCGAGAACGGTCACTTGCCCGGCCCCACGCCGCGGATGATTCAAAGCCCCCTTCGCGGTAACCAACGCAGCGGATTTAACACCGCCAACCCCCAATTCACCAACGTCTGCATGTCGATCCTGCTGGAGAGTTACGTGGGAAAGTTTAACGAGGGGGATCCCGGGCCGTATTACTGCACCACCAACCTGAACAATATTCAGGCGGATACCCGGTTGCCGGCCTACATCCTCATGCGCAACATCCGCACCCAGCCACCGAGCTTTTTCGGGGACATGGATTTCAACCGCCAGCCGATTTCGATTGAGCGAATTGAAGCTGCGGGCAGCGGGATGAGCCGCAACGTGCGGGAGCTGACCCGCATTTGGATGATTTCCGACATCGATTCCGGAAACTGGCGGAACACCGGTTCCGCAGCCGGGGTGAATTGGCAGGCGCCGCACGACGGCGGCCGCAACTACGTTTTTTTTGACGGCCACATGGAATACCTCCGTCCCGATGGCGACGGACGGTGGCGCTATCCCGCCAACTCGGGCGATCCGGGCAACGATACCTGATCTTTTCGCAGGGCGAGGAGAAATTCGCGGTTGCCGTCGGCCCCGCTGATGGGGGATTCCTCGACGCCGATCCGAACGGCGCCGGGCAGGTTGGCCAACGCAAATTCCTCCACCGCGCGCAACACGCGGCGGCGGATTCCTTCATCCCGGATGATTCCGCTTCCTTTGTCCACCTCCTGTTTGCTGGCCTCGAATTGGGGTTTCACCAAGGCGACCAGGGTGCCGCCCGCGCTTAGAAACGACCACGCCGGAGGCAGGACCAGGCGCAACGGGATGAAGGAAACATCCATCACCACCAGATCGTAGGAGCTTTCGGGCAAGTCCCCGGGAGCGAGGTGGCGGGCGTTGGTTTTTTCGAGATTGGTCACCCGGTCGTCGGCCCGCAGTTTCGGGTGGAGTTGGGCGCGCCCGACATCCACGCAGGTGACCCTGGCCGCCCCGGCCTGCAGCAGGCAATCGGTGAACCCCCCGGTGGAGGCGCCGATGTCGAGGGCGGTTTTATCCCGGCAACCGATGGCAAACGCCTCCAGCGCGCGCGCGAGTTTTTCGCCGCCGCGGCCGACGAAACGGGGCGGTTGTTCCAATTCCACCGCGATGTCGTCCGGGTACGGTTTCCCTGGCTTGTCGAGCACCTCGGTGCCGAGGCGAACCCGCCCGCTCATGATGACCGCTTTCGCTTGGGAACGACTCTCGCAAAGCCCCCGCCGAACGAGAATTTCGTCCAACCGAAACTTGGGCGCGCGGGAGGCGGTCATGCCGGAAAAACGGGTTGCCGGGACAGGCTGATCTCAGCCTTTGACCGCTCCCACCGTAAGCCCCGAGATGAAAAACCGCTGCCCGGCGAGGAAAATGGTGATGATCGGGATCAGCATCAGCAGGGCCGCCGCCATCATCAGGTGCCACTCGGTGCCGTATTGCCCCTGAAAGGCTTGCAGGCCGACCGGCAGCACGCGCAGGTATTCCTGGTGAGTGACCACCAGCGGCCAGAGAAAGGCCCCCCAAACCGCCATAAAGGTGAGAATGGTGATGGTGGCCAGTCCCGGAATGGCCAGCGGCAGGATGATTTGCGTGAAAATCCGCCAGTGGCCGCAGCCGTCGATCTTGGCCGCCTCGTCGAGGGATTTTGGCAAGGTCAGGAAAAACTGGCGCAGCAAGAAGGTCCCGTAGGCGCTGAACATCCCCGGCGCGATCAGGGCGAAATAGGAGTCAAGTCCGATGATGCGGCCCACCCCGATCGCCTCCGCGTGGGTGCCGAGATAGCGAAGGCTCATCCAGTCCACAAACGGGGCCACCACTCCCAGAAACTCGGGGAAAAGCTTCATCAGAATGAAGTTCGGAATCATGGTGACCGACCCTGGAATCATCAGGGTGGCGAGGTAGGCGAGAAACAGCTGGTCTCGGCCGCGCCACTGGATGCGGGAAAAGGCGTAGGCCGCCATGGCGCTGGTGGTCACTTGACCAACGGTGGCGATCACCGCCACGAAAATGCTGTTGATGTAATAGCGGAGAAACGGGACCAACTCCCAGACTTCCACAAAGTTTTGCCAGCGGAAGCTCTGGGGCACGATCATTTCCAAAAAGTTGTCGGTCGCCCGCAGCGCCTCTTCCGGCGGAGCGAGCGCGGTCGTGATCATAAAGGTCAGCGGCAACAGGCAGGTGGCGCCGATGAGAATGAGCGGAATGTGCCAGAGCCCGACTTTTCTGGTGGGTTTTCTCATGCTATTCGGAGACGTTTTTGCCGCCTTTTTTCCAATTGATGATCGTGATGACGAGAATGAGCAGGAACAGCACCCAGGCGATGGTGGCCGCGTAGCCCATTTCGAAATCGACGTAGGCCTTCAAATAAATGAAATACCCGAGCGTGGTGGTGGCGCCAAACGGTCCTCCCTCGGTCATGATCATAACCGCCTCGGCCCCGTATTGCAGACCGTTGATCAGCCCGATGGTGAAGAGAAAGAAGGTGACCGGCAACACCCCCGGCCATGTGACCGCCCAAAATTGCCGCCAGGCGTTGGCCCCGTCGATTTCCGCCGCTTCGTAGAGTTCCTGGGAGACGTTTTGCAGGGCGGCGATGTAGAGAATCATGCCGGTTCCGCCGAGGCCGATCCACATGCCCATGATCATGATGGCCGGTTTGGCCCAGGAGGGATCGGTCAACCAGTTGGGGCCCATGATGCCGATGGTGCTGAGAATGGAATTGAAAAGACCGTAATCGGGATTGTAGATCCAGCGCCACAGGTAAAAGATGGCCACGCCGGCGAGAATGCTGGGGAGGAAAAAAATCAGCCGGTAGAGGTAGGTAAACCGGATTTTTTTGGTCAAAACCACCGCCAGAAAAAGCGATGTGGCGATGTTGACCGGAACCGTCAGCATCATGAAAAAGGTGTTTCCCAAATACTTCCAAAAGTTCGGATCGTTGGCCCGCACCCCGTCCACCGTGCGGTGGAATCCGAGCAGGTCGATGAAGTTTTGCAGGCCCACCCAGCGCGGGGGCGTCAGGAGGTCCCAAGAGGTGAAACTGAGGAGAAACGACGAAAAAACAGGGCCGGCGGTAAAAAGAAAAAACCCAACGATATTGGGCAGCAAAAAAGCCATCGCGACCATCCAGTCGCGCCGGTAAAAGGGCGTGCCCGTCATGATGTGGTCCTTTCCCGCGTGCGGTTCAGCCAGCGGCGCAGGTCGATTTCCATGCCGTCAAGGATCGTTTGAGCCGGGATTTCCGGGCGTGACAACGCTTGATCGATTCTCCCATTGAGGAATCGAGTAACTTTATGGTTACCCTGAGAGTAAAGGATGGCGCTGGGAGCTCCGTCTTTCATGGTGTCAGAAAAGTGCTGCATGGAGACCGGGGGACGCAAGCCCAGAAAAAGCTTTTCCGGGAATCGGCATCAGCGGGGATTCCTTCTCCAGAGCGGCAAATTCCCCGCTCAAATCCAGCAAAACGCTCCGCCGCGCCCATTCGTCGTGGCAGGTCATCTCGTCCGGGAGAGGAAACAGGTTTGGCAACACATCCAGCCGGATAAAAAAACCACCTCCAAGCGGGGTCAAACCAGATCGGTTCCAATGACAATTTTCGCATTTCAATATCATTTGCCCGGTGTGGCGGATCCTTCATCGGTTTCGGTTGCGGTGAGCGCCGGAAGGTTTAACCGTTGTGATCAATGATAAACCGTTTCGCATCTTTCCTTATCTTTGGTTTGGCGGCGGCCGCCGCCGGGTGCGCCACCGCCGCGGGCGGCGGCGAATCCGCCCGGTTGCCGGTCAACCCGGCCAAGGCCGGGGAATCGCCGTCGGGGGAGAATTCGTTCCGTTTCGTCGCCATCTCCGATTTGAACGGGCCGTATGGGTCGGTTGACTACAACGCCCATGTGCATGCCCTGGTCGGCCAGGTCGCGGAGAAGGTGCGGCCGGAACTGGTGATTTCGGCCGGCGACTTGGTGGCGGGGCAGCGGCGGGGTCTGGGCGAGGAGCGGATTTGGGCGATGTGGGCGGGTTTCAACCAAGCGGTGGTGGATCCGTTGCGGGCGGCGGGCATTCCATTTGCGCCGGTGGCGGGCAATCACGACGCCTCCGGCTACCCGGCGTTTGCCCATGAACGGGAGATTTACCGGGAACATTGGCGGAAGGCGGAGCAGCGCCCGCCGCTCGATTTCATCGACGACACCCACTACCCGTTGTATTACACTTTTCAGCACAAAGGGGCCTTTTTCATGGTGCTGGACGTGACGACTCTGGAGCCGTTGCCGGAGGCCAAGTGGACGTGGATGGAGGAACAGTTGCGCGCCGCGCGGGACCATGATTTGCGCTTCGCCACCTGCCATGTGCCGCCGTTTCCGGTGGCCATCGGCCGTGAACACGAAATCATGCCCGCTCCGGACAACGACCGCATCCGGCGGTTGTTTGTGGAGCACGGGGTCGATGTTTTCTTTACCGGTCACCATCACGCCTACTTCAAGGGCCGCAAAAAAGGGTTGAACCTCGTTTCGCTGAACTGCGCCGGCAGCGGTCCGCGACCGCTCATCGGCACGGACGCGCCCCAGTTGCAGTCGATGGTGGTGGTGGACGTGGTGGACGGAAAAATTGCCGACATGTTCGCGGTCCGCTCGGACGAAACCATCTTTCCGGACTTGAATTTGCCGGAGCGGCTCGAGCACGGGCCTTACGTGCTGCCGCGCTTTGATCAAGAGTGAGAGCGCCGGGCGCGCGGCCCCCCACCCTTCAGGCGCGGCCTTGGTGGAGGGCGACGATGGAGGCGGTCATTCCCACCGCGCGAATGTCGCGAAACCCGGCCTTTTCCAGTTCGGCGGTGATGCCGGCTTTGTCGGGGAAGGCGCCGATGGTGTTGTTCAGGTATTCATAAGCATCCCGATCGCCGGAAATCCATCCGGCGACGCGCGGCAGCACATGCCGCAGGTAAGCGTAGTAAAACGGCCGGAACCAACGCGCGGGCTGGGTGAATTCCAGAATCAGCAAGGTGCCTCCCGGTCGCAAAACGCGCATCATTTCACATAATCCCCGGTGGCGGTCGGCGAGGTTGCGCAAGCCGAAAGCGATGGTGATCACATCGCAGGCATCGTCTTCCAACGGGAGTTCCAGGATGTCCCCCCATGCAAACTCAAGCGGTCCGCAGGCTTCCGCGGAGGGAGCTTTGCGGCGGGCTTCCTCCAGCATCGGCTCGCAAAAATCCAGGCCGAGAACGCGGGTGGAGGAGGGCAGTTTTTTGCGCAGGGCCAGGGCCACGTCCCCGCTGCCGGTGGCGAGATCGACCACGAGTTCCGGGTGCTGCCGGACAACCCCGCGCACCAGCCGCCGCCGCCACCAGAGGTCGAAGCCGCCACTGAGAGTGCGGTTGGCCAAATCATAACGGGCGGCGATGCGCCCGAACATGGAATTGACGGCTGCCGGATCCGGGTTGGCCATGGTTAATCAATCAAGCCGTTGCCGAACGGGCGGGACAGAGCTCGCCCACACAAATAATTTGAATTCACCCTTCTGGAGGGGCAACCTCCTGCCTTGGCGGCGTGGGCAGGCCGTGTCGCCCGTTGGTAAATTCACCGTTCCGCCGCCGGCTCCAACCGGTAGATGCCGCCGTTGGGCTCGTCGGTCAGGAACCAGAGATGTCCATCGGGCCCGGAGCGCACGTCGCGGATGCGCCCGACCGCGTTGCGCAACAGCCTTTCCTCGTGAACCACTTTTTCGCCATCGAGGACGAGGCGGGCGATGTGCTCCTGCCGGAGCGCTCCGTTAAAAAGGTTGCCCCTCCAGCCGGGAAACTTGTCGCCGTCATAAAAGGCGAGCCCGGAGACCGCAATGGAGGGGGTCCAATCATGCACCGGGTAAACCGCTTCGGGGAAATCACCCGGGTCGACCCCGATGGTGCCGCCCCGGTATTCCTCGCCGTAGGTGGCGAGCGGCCAGCCGTAGTTGGCGCCGCGGATGATGAGGGTGAGTTTGTCACCCCCGCGCGGGCCGTGTTCGTTTTGCCAAATGCGGTTGTTTTCCGGATCGTAAGCCATCCCCTGGGCGTTGCGGTGGCCGTAGCTCCAGATTTCCGGTTTGGCGTCTTCCCGGTCCACAAAGGGGTTGTCCGTTGGCACGCGACCGTCGTCGTGCAAGCGAATGGTGGTGCCGTGGTGGGAATCGAGTTGCTGGGAGCGGTTGCGGTCGCCTCGCTCGCCGATCGACATGAACAGGTAGCCATCGTTGTCGAAGATCACCCGCGAGCCAAAATGAACCCCGCTGCGGGTTCTTCCGGGAGGGTCCATTTGGAACAATTGTTCGAAATCGACCAGGCTGTTTCCCTCCAACCGGCCGCGGCCGAGCCGGGTGCCGACGCCGTCATCGTAGGTGGCGGCGTAGGTCAGGTAAATCCACCCGTTGTCTTCATAATTTGGATGCGGGACCACGTCCATCAGGCCGCCCTGGCCCATGGAGGTGATGTCGGGCAGACCGGATACCTCGGTCATTTCCCCGCCGGCGATACTTTGCAACCGTCCCGGCCGTTCAGTCACCAGTAACCGGTCGTCGGGGAGAAAGGCCAATCCCCACGGATGGCTCAGCCCTTCGATGACTTTCACCAGTCGCAAATCGCCCTCTTCGGACTCGATGACATCGCCGATCACCTCGGGAGAGGCGCAACTGGCGAAGGTGGCGGGAAGGAGGGCGAGAACGGTGAGCGCGGTGGCGCGTTTGATCATGAGCATGGTAAAGAGCCTAGCGGCGGAGGAAGCTTGTGCAAATGAAAACAATACTTTGTCAATGATGCCGAAAGGAGGCGGACTTCGGTTTTGGGGGCCGGTTTTACTTTTGCCGAAGTGTGGTCAAGTTTCCGCCATGATAAATAAACGGGTTCTTTTTTCGGTTGTGGCGGCGTTGGGCATCGGGCTTTTCCTCCCCGGCAGGGTGGCGGCCGACATGGTTTCGTTTCCGCCGGAAAAAACCATCGAGGGGCAGGTGCTGACCTTGCGCGGGGAGGCGGTGTTGCGGGTGGGGATGGTGTTCCGTGTTTACCGGGCGGCGTTTTATCTGGGAAAAGGCATCGAAACGGAGCGGGTTTTGGAAGATGTGCCGATGCGCCTTGACGTGAACTATTTTCGTTCCATTTCCCGCGAACAACTCATTTCGGTGGCCGACGAAATTCTCGACAAGATCGCCACGGAGGAAGAGCTGCGGGGGATGCGCGAACGGTTGGAAACCCTCAACGGCTGGTACCGATCAGTTGAACGCGGCGACTTGTATTCCCTGACCTACCTGCCGGAGCGCGGGCTGGAGTTGGCCAAAAACGGGGAAGCTCTCGGTGTGATCGAAGGCCACGATTTTGCCCGCGTCTATCTTTCCATCTGGCTGGGTGACCACGGGCACGCCCGCGGGCTCAACCGCAAACTGCTGGGCGCGGAGTAAGCGGGCCGCGCGGCCGTGCTTGCCCCCCCGGTCATTTTACCAAAGCCAAATCGAAATCCTTCCAGACCGGTTCATAGCCTTGGCGGGCAATCATGTCGGCGATTACCTTGGGCGGGCGTTCGTCGGAAATGTGAAATTGTTCACCGCTTTGTTCGCGGGTCGGTGTCCACGAGGTTTCATCAAAGCTGCTGTAGCCGCCCGGTTCGGTGCTGGCTCCGGCCGACATGGTGGTCACGCCGAGGGTCACGAGGCCGTCCCGCAGGTGGGCCGGTTCGCGGGTGGAGAGGACGAACTGGGCATGGGGGAGCAACAGGCGCAGGGCGCAGAGGGTTTGCACCAGCTCCCGGTCTTGCATGAATTCTTTTTGCTGAAAACCGCCGGCGGCGGGCCTCATGCGGGGAAGGCTGATGGAGATTTGCGCCTTCCAGCAGCGGCGGGTCAGGTGAAGGGCGTGGGCGGCCAGGGCGATGGCGTCGTGCCGCCAGTTGTAAAGCCCGTAGAGAGCCCCGATGCCGAGACGGCGGAACCCGGCCGCGTAAGCCCGCTCGGGCGCGTCCATGCGCCAGAAAAACTTTCTTTTGGGTCCGGCGGTGTGCAGTTCCTCGTAGGTGGGTTGGTGATAGGTTTCCTGATACACCACCAATCCTTCGCAACCGGCCCGCACAAACGGGCGGTAGGGTTCGGTTTCGAGCGGGGCGATTTCCAGCAGCACGCTCGGCATGATCGGCAGCAGCCGCTCGATAATATCCTCCACATAGCCGTTGGAAACGAATTTCGGGTGTTCGCCGGCCACCAGCAGAATGGAGCGGAAACCTTGTTTGGCGAGCAGTTCGGCCTCCGCCACCACCTTGTCCACCGGCAGGGTGATGCGGGGAATCGGATTGTTGCGGGAGAACCCGCAGTATTTGCAGATGTTGACGCACTCGTTGGAAAGGTAAAGCGGCGCGAACAAGCGGATGGTTTTGCCGAAATGTTTCCGCGTGAGCGCCTGCGAATGTTGGCAAAGGGTTTCCAGGTGCTCCCCGGCGGCCGGAGAGAGCAGGGCCGCGAAATCGGTCAGGGTCAGCGCGCGGCCCCGGCGGAGAACCGGGTCAAGGGTGCGCCCGCTGGTGTCCAGCGACTGCTGAACCAGTGCTTCGACGGGAAGGGTGCGGTAAATTTCCGAAAATGTGCTCATGGCAAATCAATCAAATCAGTCCAGAAAGGCGGTCAAGGGGCTGGTGGCCGAGGCGGCGCGGGAAACCGGCGGTCGGCCGAGTTCGTAGGCTCGGCGCCCGGCCCGCACCGCCCAGTCGAAAACCCGGCCCATCTCCGCCGGGTCCGGGGCGATGGCGATGGCGGTGTTGACCAGCACCGCGTCGGCTCCGATCTCCATGGCGGCGGCGGCGTGGGAGGGGAGGCCAATGCCGGCGTCCACCACCACCGGGACGCGCGCCTGCTCGATAATAATCTCAATCTGGTGGCGGGTGTCGAGGCCGCGGTTGCTGCCGATGGGGGAGCCGAGCGGCATGACCGTGGCCGCGCCGACGTCCTGCAGGCGTTGGGCGAGCACCGGATCGGCGTTGATGTAGGGCAGGACGGTGAACCCTTCTTTCACCAGAATTTCAGTGGCCTTGTGGGTTTCGATCGGGTCCGGCAACAGGTAGTTCGGATCGGGGTGGATTTCGAGCTTCACCCATTGGGGGAGCCCGGCGGCGGCGGCCAGGCGGGCAATGCGCACCGCTTCCTCGGCGTTCATGGCCCCGGCGGTGTTGGGCAGCACGAGGTAGCGTTCCGTGTCGAGAAACTCAAGGATGTTGGCAAACGGGTCTTTTTTCCCGGAGAGGCTGGCCCGTTTTAGCGCCACGGTGACCAGCTCCGTGCCGGAGGCGGCCAGCGCGTCGCGCATGATTTCGGGCCCGGAAAATTTCCCGGTGCCGACAAACAGGCGGGACGTAAAGGTGCGTCCGGCAATGACGAGCGGATCTGTTGCTGCGGTGGAATTCATGATGGCAAAGGGTGAATGTAACCACGCCGGGCCGCATATCGAAAGGAAAATGGAGGTTTTCCGTCAAGCGGACCATTTTTCGGCAGGGTTTGCGGGACCGGCGGTGTGGAATAGGTTGTCAAGTATCCGCCTTTTACCTTTTGCTGATTTATATGATGAAAAAACTGATTATCGCCTTTTCAATCGCCGCGGGAGCCCTCACCGCAACCCAGGGTTTTTCGGCTGCCGCCTGCTGTCCCGGGCCGACCGCCCGTCCGGGCAATGCCGAACCCGTCCGCGCGCAAACGTCGCCGGCCCGGTTGGTCTTGGCTTCTTATGAGAAAGTTTCCGCCGCCCTGGCCGCGGACAATTTGGCCGATGCCCGCTCGGCGTCGCGCACCCTCGTGGTGCTGGGAGAAATGGCCGCTTTGGAGGAAATTTCCAAAACCGCCAGACCCATCCTGCAAGCCGGGGATCTGGAGAAAGCCCGCGAAGCCTTCAAAAAAGTCAGCGCCGAAGCGGTAAAGCTGGCGTCCAAGGAGGATGGATTCTACGTGATGAACTGCCCAACCGGCGGCAAAGAGGCCGTCTGGGTCCAGAGCAACCGGGAAATCCGCAACCCCTATAACGGGGCCAAAGCTCTTGAATGCGGCATCATCATTCAAGGCGGGGAAACAGCTTCCGCCACCCAGGCTCCGGCTCCCGGTCGCTCCTCCTGATGGGGCAAATCCCGGGCGTTACGGCTCGCTGACCCGCAAGCGGGCGAAGAGTAGAAGGCCGCTGTTGGGCAGCGACACCTGCACCTCTTCACCGGGTATGCCCGGGTTGGTGGCCGCGGGTGTCCAGTTAAGTAAATCGGTGGACGTTTCGACGATGTAAATCAGGGTGGAACGTTCCCGTTGGAAACTCACCCCCCATTGGCCTTCCCCGGACGGCAGTACCCGCAAGGCCCGTGCCGCCACCGGGTCCACCGGGTCCAGGCCGAGGGCATAGCTGAGAAAGTTGCTCAGTCCATTGCCATTGGCATCGTCCTGGGGATCAGCGGATTTGCCTTGCCAGTCAATGCCACTGGCCCAGCTTGCGTAGGTTCCGCAGGGCAGGCCCACCGAAGCCAGCGTGACCAATACTGTGCGGGGCTCCACGGGTTCGACTCCCCATGGGCCCGCATCCTGGATTGAGGCCAGAAATGTGCGGGGCCGGGAGGAGGAGGATCCGGCGTTAACCGGAATTTTCCACTCCGCAATGGCCGAACCCGCTTCAAAGGTCAGGGGGATGGCTTCGTGCGGATCGGTTGGACCGGTGTAGTCCAACCCCGGCACCGCCGTCAGGGGGCGCAGGGTGCATTGGACGCTCCATTCCTCATCCAGCAGGGCTGTTCTCCTCAGCGACAGGGTGATTTCGGTCGCATTTTCCGGAACCCGCATGGTTCCTTTTTCAAATGAAACCGCCCCCCCCAAGTAGACCATGTCGAGTTCGATCTCCGCTCCCGCCGCAAAGGAGACCGGGGCGGTCGTTGTCCAGTCGGGGGCGTTGTCGTGCCAGACACCGGGACCGTCCCAGGTGTCGTAACGCACCCGGTAGTCGCCCGGCGGGATGGCGCCGAGTTGGACCGATTCCCCGTGGCTGTGAATCCAGAGGGAATGAGCCGGTTCGTCCTCCGGAGATTGGCCTGGGGCGAACATCGCGATGGTGCTGATTTCCGTGTGGTGGGTTTCTTGTTTCAGGGAGACCGGCGTGGCCAGAATTCCGCTGAAAACAGGGGCATTGATCACCGTCAGGGGCAAACCAACCGAGGCCCGATGGGTGCCGTCATCGGTGCCCAAGGTCAGAACGGACGTTCCCAATTCCGCCTCTTGCCAGACGGTCGCGCTGCGCATCACCTGGCTGTTTCCGTCCGACCAAACCGGATAATTGGCGGGGTCGGAAAAGTCCCATGCTCCGGTTCCGGAGGTGCCAATGCTGATGGTGTGGGTGGCCCGGCCGTAGTGGGTCACGGTATCCTCCCCGCTGTTGGTGACCACTCGCGGCGAAACCGAAAACTCCAGGATTTTCGGGCTTTCAGGAAACGCCACCGTTATTTGCACCACCCGGGCAAAGCCGTCCGGTCCGGTAAAGGTCAGGTTGGCGGTGCCGTTGCGCAGGGCGTAAAAAGAGTAGTAATCCCAAGGCTTGCCGATGTAAATGGGCAGCACCACCTGGGGATTGTCGGAGGTCACCGTGCCGACATTCCACGATCCGGGCCAGTCGGAATCATCCGGGGTAAACTGAAACCAGAGGTTGATGGAGCCTTGGTGGTTGATTTCGATCAAGTCGTCTTTCAGTAGATAGGTTTCATAACCAATCGAATAGCTGATTGCGCAATCATTGACCGAGTGGAGCGTGAAATCCACGGGCGTTTTTCGCTGCGCGCCGTCCGGAACGTTATCCACGGCTTCAAGGTAAATCCGGTGGGGGCCGGTGGACAATCCGGCGGTCTCCACGGTCAGGGCGTAGCCACCGGGATGGGAGACGTTCTCTTGGTTCAGCGATGCGTACGCGGCGGGCGCTCCTTCCCCGTCCAATGCCCGCAGGGTGAGGCCGGCGGGAGACGGCGTGTATCCGTTAAAAAAATCCAGTGCGAAACCCGCTTTGATGGTTTCCCCGACAAAAGCATTGCGGTAACCCGATCCCGTTCTGATTTGAAATGTGGGGGAATCGAGCGAAAAGGCGGCCAAACCGGTGCTTTCGATCAGCCCGTCACGCCACACCGAAACGAAGCCCGAACGAACCGGCTCCCGCAAAACCGCGGTGATCTCCGCGTCGGTCCAGGATTGGATAATCACCCCGTCCGGGCTTCCCCCGATCCGAATTTCTCCCGTTTCCCCAAAACCGCTGCCGAAAACCGTGACCTCGACTCCGTGTTCGCCGTTGACCGGACTGATGGCGTCCACTTCGGGAACTGGATGGACGGTGCCATCCCCTGAGAGGATCAACTCGGCCGACCCCAATTTGTAACCGCCCCAATTGATTTGGTGAATGCTTAACCCGGTTAGCAAGGTGGTGCCGGCCGGCAACACCATGGGGGGTGGGGTGAGGATCATCGTTTCGCCGGGGTCGTCGGCATCATCCCCGATTTCTCCGAGGCGCAAAACCTGATGCCCCTCTCCCGGAGACCAAATGTGGAGCAGGATCAGGTGGGAGTTTTCAAACGTGTTGGGATTGGTCGGTATCACGTTGAACGTGCCTGTCACCGTTTGCCCGCCGCTCACAGCCACGTGAAGCGGTTGCCGCAAAACCATCCCCCGGTAATCCCAATCCGGCGGTTCCAGGGAGGCGGTGTTGCCGGGGGTGAGTGGATTCCACCAATGGAGTGTTTCCGGTGTGGACCAATTTTCCATTCCGTTTGAAAAATCCCCATTTTGCAAAATGGAGAGCGAATGTCCAAGGTTGGGAACCAGAAAAAGGACCGCCATGGCGGACCAACCGGTAAAACGGGCCATTGTAACCAGAGTTTTCATACACAAGCCTTTCTTTTTTCAGTGGCGACCAGGCCGTTGCAGCCCATTGTAATCCACCGATTGAACTACCTTCAGTCTGTTCCCAAATGGAGGGCGGGTGAAGGCGGAATCGGGCGGAACGGGAAAAATAAGATTCTTAGGATCTTTATTTAGAACCGGTAACAAATTTTCAGTAACAGCCTCGGTGATCCTCAACATTAGAGCGGGGACTGGTTATCCTGAAAGTCTGCCGCGCGAGATTATTTCAACGGCATTCCAGCCCGATAGCGGAAGCCGCGCTCTGACGCGCACGGCTTAAGTATCTCCTTTGGTCCCGGTGCCGGATCAACCGGGGATGGTTTGTCTCCGGGTGGAAAAGGGCTTTCCCAAGGAGAAATTAAAGATTAAACTTAATATAACATAATAGGGTTGTTAATTAAAAATAATAAAACACAATAAATAAAATAAAAAAATAATATATTAGTAATATATAAAAAAAGGTCCATATTGTTTGGTAAAGCCATGAATGCTTCAGGTGTTGTGTTCGGGGCTACCGGGCAAACGGGAGGGGTTCGCCCTTTCCAAACGCGACATCCCTCGGGTGTGGCCACTGTTTCGCAGGGCATTGATCAGATCTCAACCTCCCTTTCAGGGGAATGGGACGACGCCCTTGCTGACTGTTTTGTGACCGTTGTGGGAGGGGCATCCGTGATGCCGCTCCCTGTTTCGGGCGGTTTCCGACCCGTTTCGGTATAAACCCACCACCACTCTTCCAAACATGAAAACCCATCTGAAAACCGTGCTTCCTGCTTTGGTCGCCCTTGGTTTCTTGGCAACCTTCCCCATTCCCATGCCAGCCGTTCCCGCGTTCCGCATTGAGACCATCCAAATGGTTCCGGGCGGACCGCTCGAATTCACCTTTCGCGACGAGGGCACCGGCGCGACCGCCTACCAAGTTGAATATTCCCCGGATCTTGGGGTCAATGTTTCGTGGACCCCTGAACTCTACGCGGCGATCACCTCCCTGGGACACGGCCTACACCGGGTGACGATCCCTGCACCGGCCGGCTCGAAGGGATTTTACCGGGTTGTCGGCTTTGGCCCCTCGGGCGACGTCATCATCGAATTCGCCACCACGGCCTTTCAGGTCACGGAGGGCGAAACGGCTTTTCCCGTCATCACCTTCAGCGCGCCGTTCACCGGCACGCTCCGCTACACCATCAGCGGCACGGCGACAACCGACGACTTCGGGCAATTGACCGGGGAAATCCAGGTCGTCAACAGCACCACGGCGTCCCTTCCGATCACGGTCGCTGACAATGAGACGATCGACCCGCTCCGGGTTCTCATCCTCACGCTTGAAGCCGACGACGGCGTTCGGGTCGGCCTCAGTTCGCGGCTAGTGGTCACCATTGAGGACCGGGACGCGAGGTGGGAGGGGACGTTTTTCTCGGAGAAGGGAAATGCCTCGCTGCCCTTTTCGCTGGAGATCATCCGCACCGGTGCCACCACGGAAGGACGCCTGGTCGGAGGCTCCTCCCATTTCTTTCCCGAGGGTCCCTTTTCCGGAACCATCGCCACGCATACCTCGACCGCATTTTTGGCCTCCATTGAGGGAATCCCGCTGCCCGCCGGGTCCACGCTCCTGGGCCTTCCTGCCGAGATGGCTCTCTTCCTGAATGCCGTTCACGGGGAAAATGGATATGCAGTGGGAGACCACTTCATCCATGGCGAAGCCCTGCTCCGAACGAGCTACCCCGGTCACCCGCACCTCACCACCGCGAACGCGGGCTCATTCATCATGCAACGCGTCCCGCCGCCGCCTTCCGAACGGGAGGTCGAACTCACTCCCGCTCCGTAATCCTATTCGCAATACATTCTCTTCATCATCCCCGGAGGCCTCTCTCATGAAAAATCTCCCTCACATCTTTCTCACTTGCGCCACCTTCCTTACCGGCCTGTCCATTCCCCAAGCGGCCGCCGTCGACCTGCCTTTTCCCGAAGAGTTGTATTTGCCGGAGGCCCGGCTGCCCAACCCGGTTCATACCTCGATCAACGAGACCGCCTTCGGTGTCGCTATTGACG
>PXDN01000139.1 GCA_003566375.1 Opitutia bacterium | reverse complement strand
GACCGGGCGGGAAACGACCCAAACGGTCCGGGTGTCCATTCCGGCCGGAGTGCGGGAGGGCCAGAGCATCCGGGTGCGCGGTTTGGGAGAATCCGGCACCGGCGGGGCCGCTTCCGGCAATCTCTACCTTCGGGTGCGCCTGGCCGCGCATCCCGACTTCCGCGTGGAAGGAAACGATCTCGTCCACGATCTCACCCTTGCCCCGTGGGAAGCGGTGCTGGGCACGGGAGTGGAAGTTCCGGTTCCCGGAGGTTACCGTGTCCGTGTGAAGGTCCCGCGGGGAACCCGCGCGGGACGCCGTCTCCGCGTGCCCGGCCGCGGTCTTCCCCTGCCCGGGGGCGGATGGGGGGATTTGCTTATGGCGGTCCGTATTGACGTGCCGGAATATTCAAGCAAACGGGAACGCGAATTGTGGCGCGAACTCTCCAAAATTTCCGAATTCCGACCCCGCGGGGAAGCCGGAGAGGCCGGTTCCGGCTGAAAGGCCGCCGGAAAACCACGGGCAGGAAAACCGGAAAAAAAGGCCGGAATTGGGGTGACGAAAGTGGTTGCCCGGCAAGGACTCGAACCTTGACAAACGGTACCAAAAACCGTTGTGCTACCATTACACCACCAGGCAATGAAGTGCGGAAACCTATCCGTCGCCATTGTGCCCCGTCAAGTCTCTTCCCCGATTTTTTTCGATTGGGTCCATTCCGAAAGTGCGCGCGGCGTTTCGGCGGACGGCGGTCCCTAAGGTCCTACCGCCACGGTGAACGTAAAGGAGCTGCCAGACCTACGGTCGGCAGTTGGGTTCGCAACGATACTGATTTGGATGCCTTTCCGAATTCAGGAAACATTTGGACGGATAATTCGAACGCCGACGGCAGAACCAGGCAACGCTCGGAACGGCGGGAAGCCGACCGATGTCAAGCGGGTGCCATCAGCGCCGTCCGAGGTTTTCACGCTGGGCAAAAAAAGAGAGGTAAAACAAATACCGCTCCGCAAGTCGGACTAGTACAAGCCGGTGTCGGCCCGGGGCGTTCGGGCTCCCAATGCGTTTTCTATTTCGTGCGTCGGTGCCTCTAACCTCAATCGGAAAAATCGTGGATAAAGGAGAAGGCCAAAACGCGTTTTAGAAGGGAATCAACCCCCGGCCCGCGTACCTGATGGATGTGAAAGGAAGGATAAAAACCGCGCCGGGGCGGGAATTTGTCAATTTCCCTTGTGCATGGCTTTAGGGGCTCTCTAGGTTGGTCAGGTGACAATCCAGTCCCTTTCTCGGCAATTGCTGACTTCATTGAAAAAAGTCGGGCCGCGGGAATTGCTCTACTTTGTCGGATTCATCGTGTTTCTGACCGTGCTTTTCCTGATCGTCCGCCGTTTCCCCGTGCAACCGGTGGTCGAGGCCATCCGGGGAATGGGCACCCTCCCCTTTTTCACCGGCATGGCCCTGTTGCCGGTAATCGGTTTTCCCGTGACGCCGTTTTACCTGTTGGCCGGGGCGACCTTCGGGATTTGGACCAGTTTGGCGGGGACCGCTATCAGCCAAGCGATTAACTTGGTTTTGGCCTACTGGCTGGCGCGCCGTTACTTGAGGGGGGTCATCCAAAAACTGGTCAAGCGCTGGCGGGACGAGATACCGCAAGTGCAGCCCAAAAACCACGTGAATTTCACCATTCTGGTCAAGATCACGCCCGGGCCGCCCAATTTCATCAAGAGCTTCATCCTGGGGCTGGCGCGCATCCCATTCGCCATCTTTTTCATCGTCTCCTGGCCCACCACCATGGGTTACGCCATCGGGGTGATCATTTTCGGGGATTCCCTGGTCGACGGGAACATCTGGCAAGCGGTCGGCGGCTTTGGACTGATGGTCCTCTTTCTGATCATCGTCAAGATGGTGGCCAACGCCTACAGCAGAAAAAAGAACAGCCGCGACGAAGCCGCCGGGCTCAGTTGAGTGAGGCCGAGAGCGGGCACGCCTATGCCTGGCCGACCCGGGTTGCCGATCAGGGCTGCGGCTGGTTGAAATTGCGTGCCATCGAAATCGCAACGAAATCGTAATCGAAATCGCTATCGCACGAGCCGGAGGGATCCCCCTGCACCCATGCATTCCAAGCTTGGTCTTTTGTTATCCCAAGGCCATGTTCGACCTGCTTCGATTTCAATACCAAATGCGAATGCGATTACTTTTCACGACGCGGGGCATCTTCCCTCCCCCCGGAAATCACGCGCCGATGATTTTCACCAAAACGCGTTTGCGCCGTTTGCCGTCGAATTCCCCGTAGAAAATTTGCTCCCACGGCCCGAAGTCCAGCCGGCCTTCGGTCACCGCCACCACCACTTCGCGGCCCATGATGGTCCGTTTCAGGTGCGCGTCGGCGTTATCCTCCGCGCCGTTGTGCCGGTATTGGGAATGCGGAGTTTCCGGTGCCAGTTTCTCCAGCCACACCTCGAAATCGTGGTGCAGGCCGGACTCGTCATCATTGATGAAAACGCTGGCGGAAATGTGCATGGCGTTAACCAACGCCAACCCCTCGCGCACCCCGCTCTCGCGCAGGCACTCCTCCACTTCGGGGGTGATGTTCAACAACGCGCGGCGGCGCGGGACCTCGAACCAAAGCTCCTTGCGAAACGATTTCATGCCAAGGAGACTGCCATTTTATGGGCGGGGGCCAATCCGGAAATTGTTGCAATAACCGTCAGAAAACAAGAAACGGTTGAGTCGGAGAAACAGGTCGATAACGTCCGGCGTCAGCCACGGCGATAGCGGGCTTCGAGTTCCTGGATCGAGGTGGACTCGCCGCGTTTTATGCGGCGAGTCGTTCGCGCGATGGTTCGCTTGGAAGCCGGGGTCTCGTGTTTGAGGCGCGCGAGGTAAATCTGAAGTTCCCTTCGCTCGCGTTGCGAGAGCCGAGAAAGTTGCCCCTCTGCTAAAAAACATGGAAAATTAGACAGCCCCTTTCTGCCCTCTCCTGCTTTCAGTGTCTCCGCTTTTTGGTGGTGAGGAGCCCGACCACAATTACGAATGCCACTGAGCCGATGATCGACCAGATAATGGGAAAGGCCCTCCCACCGACCTGAACGGTCAGCAGTTCAGGCAGGCCGAGCTGCCCGCTCATCCAGGATCCGAGAAGTGCGCCGATGAAACCGACGACAATGGATACGAGGATGCCACCGAGGGAGAATCCGGCGATGGCCTGGCCGATCGCTCCGCAAACGCCGGCGATCAACAGCAGGAGGAGGAATTCGAGGAATGTCATACATCCAATTACACGGCGTTTCCCGAGAAACCGCAATCTCCTATCTCGGAAGGAAGCGAAAGAGGGGCGGAAGACCTCAGGTTGACTCTTGACTTAGGAGGGAGCAAGGCTCGATGCCACAGGAATGGGTTGGGTCCCTGGTGCGGGTGCAGGTCATCGAGCAAGGCTCGATGCCACGGGAAAGGAAGCCTCGCCTACAACGGTTGGCCGGCCGGGCGCCAGTCCACCAACTCCAGCTGCATGCTTTTGCGGCCTTTGAAAATGTTCCAGTTCAGCCGGAAAACTATGTCGATCGGCTCCCCCGTCGGCGGGGGGCGGTCGGCCATTTTCCACGCCACCCCAAACACCCGGCGGCCGCCGGGGGTGAAGATGCGGAATCGAAAATGACGCTCGCGGAAAATCTCCGGCGGATGGGTCAACACAAGGTTGCGCAAACCGAGAATCGGTTCCCGGTTTCCCTGCCCAAACGGATGAAGAAGGTAAAGATCGTGCAGCAGTTCTTCGCCCAACTCCTCCACTTCGATCCAGTGGGCGATCTCCAGCTCGGGCACGATCTCCCGTCCCCCGCACAATTCCCTCACCCGCTCGTCAAACCGCCGCTGAAAGGCGGGCACCAAATGCTTTTCCAGGGAAACGCCCACCGCCAGCGGATGCCCGCCCCAGCTGGTCAGCAAGTCATCGCACGTTTCGAGAATGGAAACCAGGTTCAACCCCTCCACGCTCCGGCCCGATCCTTTGGCCAATTTTCCCTCGGAGCCGAGAATGATGGCGGGACGGTGAAAGCGCCGGCAGACGCGGCTGGCCACAATGCCGACCACGCCGGAATGCCAGTTCTCGTCGTAGAGGACTATGCCGGACGCGTCGGGCAGGAGCGTTTCGCGCTGCTTCTCGGCATCCAGGGTGATCTGCCGTTCGATGTCCTGCCGCTCGCGGTTGAACTCGTCGAGCTGGCGGGCGGTCTGGTCGCAAAACGCGCGGTCCCGGCTGAGCAACAGCTCGACCGGCACGGTGGCGTCGGCGAGGCGGCCGCTGGCGTTGATGCGGGGGCCGATGCGGAAGGAAATATCCACCGGCTGCACCTCGTCGCCCCTGCGCACCCCGGCGATTTCCAGCAAAGAGGAGATGCCCTGCCGCCTGCCCTGGCGCAGCACCCGCATGCCGAATTTGCAAAAAATCCGGTTTTCCTCCAGCAGCGGCACCAGATCGGCCACCGTGCCCATGGCCACCAGGTCGAGGTAGTCCTTTAAGATAATTTCCGAAGCGCGCTTGTCATTCTCCTGACGCCGCAACTTGAGCAAGCCGTGCACCAGCTTAAAGGCCAGCCCAACGGTGCAAAGCTGGGTCCAAGGCCGCGGATTTTCATCGCACACATGGGGATTGATTAGAATGCAGTCGTCCGGCAGCCGTTCCTTGGAGCGGTGATGGTCCACGATGATGACATCGACTCCCCGCTCCCGCAGGTAGCCGACTTCCTCCACGGAGTTGGTGCCGCAATCGACGGCCACCAGCAGCTTGACCGGATGTTCATCCAAAAAGCGGTCAATGGCCGCCCGGCTCAACCCGTAGCCCTCCTCCAAACGGCGCGGCACCATGAAGGCGGGGTCGCCGCCCAAACGGCGAATCACGCTGACCAGCACCACCGTGCTGGTGACCCCGTCGACGTCGTAGTCGCCGATCACGCCGACCGCCTCGCCGTGCCGCAGGGCGGAGGAAAGCCGGCCGGCGGCGGTTTTCAGGTTGGTGATGGCAAACGGATCCTCCAAATGGGCCAGACGCGGATGGAGAAAATCCCGCGCCCGCTTGGGGTCGTCGATACCCAACCGCAACAGGAGGCCCGCCACGACGGGAGAACACCCCGCTTGCCTGCTTAACGCCTCGATTTGATCATCGGGAATCGGATTGAATTTCCAACGCATCCCTTTTATTTGGATGCCTTGCTGGAAGCCACCCAGTCGTAATTCGGCAGCACGTCCTTGCGTTCCTCGACGTGGCGGCGGTCACCCTTGTGCCACCAGAAGAACACCGGGCTGGCGATGAAAATGGAGGAAAACGTTCCCGTTAAAATGCCGATGATGAAAATGAAGGCGAAATCGGCGACCGGTCCCGTGGCAAACAGGAACAGGGGCAGCGTGGCCAGCAAGGTGGTGATACTGGTCAGCAACGAGCGGCCGAGCACGCGGTTGATGGATTCGTTGACAACGTCCTTCAACTTGGAGTTCGGGTCCAGGGTGAGCTGTTCCCGTATTCGGTCAAAGACGACAATGGTGTCGTTGATCGAATACCCGACCACCATGAGAACCCCCGCCACCATGGGCGCCGTGAACTGCTTGCCCGCCAGCACGAAGATGCCGATGGTCATCAACACGTCGTGAATGACCGCGATGACCGCGCCAAACCCGTAGCCCCACTCGAAACGGAGAGCCACATACAGCAAAATGCCGAAGAGGGCCACAAAGACGCCCAGGATGGCGTTGTTGCGGATCTCCTTGCCCACCGCGGGCCCGATGCGGTTTTCGCCCACCACCACCAGACCGGCGGCGGGAAAGGCGCTTTGCAGGGCCGCCACCATTTTTTCACCCATTTCCGGGCGGGTTTGCAGGCTGAGCACCTCGCGGCCGCCGCCGATCGGCGCCTGGTAAACCGGCTGCACTTCGCCGATGTCGTTGGCCGCGGCCACCTCCTCGATCTCCGTGGTGCTGAGCCGCTGTTCAAACGTGATCCGCACCTCGTCCCCGCCGATGAAGTCAATTCCGTAGGGATCGCGAACGCCCACCGCGATGATGCCGGTCAGGACCAGCAACCACGCTCCCGCGAAGGCCACTTTGCGGTATTGCAGGAAGTCAATTTTGGTGTCTTTCACCAAGGCGAACATCGGCAGCTTGGTGACATGGCCCGGGTTGATCAAAAATTCGAGAAGGAACCGGCTGATGATCAGGGCGCCAAACACCGAGGTGAAAATCCCGATGGCGAGCGTGATCCCGAAGCCCTTGACCGGCCCCGAACCGAGCAGGATCAGGATCGAGGCGGTCAGCAAGGTCGTCACGTTGGCGTCCACGATGGTCGAGAGCGCTTTCTCATACCCTCCCGACAAGGCCGTGCGCAGCGTTTTGCCCATGCGCAGCTCCTCTCGTATTCGCTCGAAAATGATGATGTTGGCGTCCACCGCCATCCCGATGGTGAGGATGATCCCGGCAATGCCCGGGAGGGTGAGCGTGGCCCCGATGCTGGCCAAAACCCCGAGGATGATGATGACGTTGACGGTGAGGGTCACCGCCGCCACCGCGCCCGCGATCATGTAATAAAAAATGATGAACACCAGCACCGCCACCGCGCCCATGATCAGGGCGTTTTTGGCCGCCACCACCGCGTCCTCCGCCAGCGACGGGCCTACCTCATACATCTCTACGATCTCCAGCGGCACGTCGAGGGGGTTGTTCAACACGTTGGAAAGCTCCACCGCCTCGCGCTGGGAGAACCGGCCGGTGATTTCCGCCCGGCCGCCCCGGATCTCCTCCCGCACCGTGGGAGCGGAATAGAGGACGCCGTCGAGCACGATGGCAAGCTGGCCCAACGGTTGATTCGGGCGGTTGCCCTCGGCGATTTCGCGCGTCATGTCCGCGAAGCGCCGGCCTCCATCGGAGGTGAAGCGCAGGGAGACACTGTAGCGGCCAAACTGGTCGGTGACGGCGGCCGCCCGCTCAATCGCCTCCCCGGTCAACGCGGGGATGCGGCGCACGATGTGGGGAACGCGGTCCAAATCCCCGGTCTCCGGGTTTTCCCGTTCCTCCACCAACAGTTCATAGGCCGGCGGTATGTCATCCTCATCAAGAAAACCCCGCAAGGAGCGGTGCACCACCCGAAACTCCAAACGGGCCGGGCGTTGCAGCGTTTCCGAAATTTCGGGGTTGTCGCGGGTGGTCACGCCGGGCAACTGCACCTCGATGCGGTTGTCGCCGACCGGCCGGATCATCGGCTCGGCCACCCCGAGACCGTCCGCCCGCTGGCGGATGATTTCAATGGCCTTGCTCATCATCTCATCCCGCTCGAAGGAACTGATGTCCGTTTCCGGCGGCTGCTGAAACTCCAGGGTAAACGAAACCCCGCCCCGCAGGTCGAGCCCGAGCGGAATGCTGGCCCGCGAGCGGCGGAGCAGCTCGTTCAGGAGAAGGTTGTTGCGCCGCTGGATGTTTCGCAGCGATTCCTCCAGGCGGATGTGCGAAAAATACTTGTGGAGGTCGATCTCCTCCGCGTTGGCCAAATCGCGCAGTTCGATGAAAACCGTCGATCCCTCCCGTTCCCCGCTGATGGCTATCGCGCGGTCAAGCAGTTCTCCAAACTCTTCCTGGTGGGCGGTGGCGGCGCCGCGGACATAGTCCGTGAACGGTGTCTCTTTCACCGGAAAAAGATTCCACGCGGCCCAGCCGGCGATGGCGATCGTGAGAACGAGTTTCCAAATAATGTTTCCTTGCATTGGGAAAAAAGGAGGGAGAGGGAAGGATGGACGGTGCGGCCCCGGATGGGGATCAGTCCGATTTTTTGCTCACGAGGCTCTGCACGTGGCTCTTGTTGATTTCCAGCTTGGTTGATTCGGAGACTTTTACCACGAAACGGTCGTCTTTCACATTGGTGATGACGCCGTAGATGCCGCCCACGGTCAAAATTTCATCACCGGACTTCAGCTCGGTGATCATCTGTTGCAGCTCTTTTTGTTTTTTGCGCTGGGGCGCGATGAGTAAAAACCACATCGCGGCGAACATCAGGCCCATGACCAGCAGGAAACCCATGCCTCCTCCGGGTTGCGGTTCCTGCTGTGCAAGAAAAAGAATATCAGTTAGGTTTGTGTCGAGACGCATTTTAAGCATTGCCTTGTTAGGTGCGGAAAATTGATACAAACCGGCGAGTGAAGATACGCCGGGTTTAAAACGCAAGCCCATTAAAGCTTCCAACAAAACACCGACCGAAGAAACGAGAATGGCAAAGCAAAAAAGCAGGTGGACGGTCAAACGCGCCGTCGAATACTACGGGTTCAACCGCTGGGGAGGAAAACATTTCTCCGCGGACAAGGAGGGCTGCGTGACGGTCCATCCTTTGGGCGGGAAGGAATCTATCCGCATTTTCGACATTGTGCGGGAGGCCGCCGACAAAGGCTTGAAAGCGCCTTTGGTCATCCGCTTCCAAGACCTCCTGCGCCACCGGGTCATCGAGATCAACGAAGCCTTCGCCACCGCGATCAAGCAGGAAAACTACGGCGGCCGCTACCGCGGGGTTTTCCCGATCAAGGTGAACCAGCTGCGGGAAGTGGTGGAGGAAATCCTCGACGCGGGCGAACCCTACGCCTTCGGCATCGAGGCCGGCAGCAAGCCGGAACTGCTCATCGCCATCGCCCTGCACGAAAACAAAGACAGCCTTCTGATTTGCAACGGCTACAAAGACGAGGAATACATTCGCCTCGCCCTGCTGGGCCGGCGGCTGGGCAAGCAGGTTTTCATCGTGGTGGAACAGATGTCGGAACTTGAGCCGATCATCGATATTTCCAAAGAGCTGGGGGTGAAACCATTGATCGGCATCCGCGCCAAACTGCAGACCCGTGGCGAGGGGAAATGGGCCTCTTCCACCGGCGAGCGTTCCAAATTTGGCCTCACCACCGGCCAAATGCTGACCGCCGCCCGCATGCTTAAGGCGGCCGGCTTAACCGATTCCCTGCGCCTGCTTCATTTTCACATCGGCTCACAAGTTCCGAACATCCTGACCATCAAAAACGCCGTCATCGAAGCGGCCCGCTTTTACTGCGAACTCTCCAAACTCGGCTTCCCCATGGGCTTTCTCGATGTCGGCGGAGGCCTCGGCATCGACTACGACGGGAGCCGGACCAATTTCGAGAGTTCGGTCAACTACTCGCTCGAACAGTATGCCCGCGACGTGGTCGCCAACATCCACGAAGTCTGCAAATCCTGTGATGTGAGCGTTCCCAACATCGTGTCGGAAAGCGGTCGGGCGCTGGTCGCTTCCCACTCCATGCTGGTGTTCGAGGTGTTTGACCGCATCTCCAAGCACGATGTCCCTTTCCGCCCCTCCGCCGGCAAACCGAAGAATCCGATCATCTCCGAGTTGGAGGACGTTCTCGCCCATCCGAACCGCTACAGCCCGCTGGAACGGTTTCACGACGCCCTGCAAAAGAAGGAGGAGGCGTTTTCCCTGTTCAACCACGGCTATCTGGATTTGGAAAACCGCGCCCATGCCGAGAGCCTCTTTTGGCAAATTTGCCGCCAGATTGATCAGGAGTCTCCGGAAAAGGGATACGTCCCCGAGGAGCTTCTCGACCTCCGCAGCCTGCTGGTCGATCAATACGTCTGCAATTTTTCCGTCTTCCAGTCCCTGCTCGACCATTGGGCGTTCAACCAGCTTTTTCCGGTCGCCCCGCTCCACCGGCTGCGGGAACGGCCGTCGGTCAACTCGATTCTGGTGGACATCACCTGCGACAGCGACGGCAAGATTTCCCGTTTCATCGACCTGGAGGACGTCAAGGATTACATCTCCCTGCACCCGCTCGACGGCAACCCGTATTATATCGGGGTCTTTCTCACCGGCGCCTACCAGGACATCATGGGCGACCTGCACAACCTGTTCGGGCGGGTCAACGAGGTGCATGTTTTTCTGGAAGAGGACGAGGAGGACGGCTTCTACATCGAGGAGACCATCAACGGCAGCCGGGTGGGCGAAATCATCGAATTCATCCAATACAAGGAGAGCGACCTGCTCCGGGCCATGAAGAAAAAAATCGACCGGGCGATCAAAGGCGACTTGGTCAGACCGCGCGAAGGCACCCGTCTGCTCGATTTCTACGAACGCCTGCTCTCGCGCAAAACGTATTTGAACATTGAGCCCGACAGCCAAAGCCTGCGGCAATTCCGGAGCCGCAAACGGAAGCCCGCCGGGAAAAAACCGGCCAAGGAGGAGTGACTCTCCGGCACGGCAATCTGTCGGACGCGGGTTTTAGGCATGAACCGAACCCGGACGGCGGGGTCTGACCCCTGACGCTCCCAAGTGCCTAGGGGCGGATTGAACATGGAACCGACACCACCAACCAAACACAAAGACTTCTGGCCGATTTTCGGTTTGCTGGGAGTGACCGCCGTCCTCTTCTGGCCGGCCACGCGCTGGGTGGCGGAGCAAACCCTCGCCCATGAGCAACTCCGCCAATCGTTTTACCTGCTCCTTTTTGCCGCCGCCGTGCTCTGGATCGACAACCGCCCGGCTCTCCGTCCGGTGATGGCCATCTCACCCCGCGGCCTGCAGTTGCTCGGCGTCTCCTTCGCGCTGATGCTGGCGGCGGTTTTCATCTGGCAGACCGCCCTGCTCCCCCTCGCCGCTTTCGCCTTCGCCTTGGCCGGATTCGTGCACATCATTTTTGGCGACAGCGGATTCAAGGTTTCCCTGCCGTGGGTGGCCGCCTTTGCCGCTTTTCTGGTCTTCATTCTCTTTTTCCATGTGGTGGACTGGCCGCTGCGGCGGCTGGCGGGCGTGCAGGCCGCCCAACTGCTGGCCATGATGGGATACGAGGTCGAACTCGCCGCCGTCATGGCCGACGGAGCCAAGCTCCTGCTCGCCGTCGGCGACCAACTCTTCGAAGTGGCGGGCGAATGCAACGGGTTTGGGTTGATGTCCTCTTCGGCGGTGCTGGCCCTGCTGCTGGTCTTCGGCCGCGACCTCCCGCTTTATTGGAAAGGGTTTGCGGTGCTGCTGGCGTTCATTGTCGGTTTTCTTTTCAACACGCTGCGGATTTTGGGCATTGTCCTGCTCGCCCCGCGGTTTCCCAACCATTACGACGCCATGCACGAAACCATTGGCCTGATCGCCCTCTTCGCCGGGCTCGGCTTTCTCTGGTGGCTGCTGGGCGGCATCGGGCCCTCCCCGGCCAAACCGAAACCCGGCGGCGACTCACCCGCCGCGTCCGCCGCCGGATGAGCCGCGGCGGCCACGGTGTTGCTTTTTCACGCTTCCCGCCATGCCTGTGATTGAACCCTCCGGTTTCCGGCCCAGGTTTTACCACCGCAACGGACACTGGCAAACTTGGTCGGCGGCCCTTTTCCGGCGGATCCACCTGCCGGAACCGGAGAGGACGGAATTCCCCACCCCCGACGGCGATTTCCTGGATTTGGACTGGCACCGGCGGGGCTCCCCGCGACTGGCGGTTCTTTTGCACGGACTGGAAGGCTCTTCGCGCGCGGGCTACATCCGGGGGATGGCCACCGCCCTCGGGGAAGCGGGTTGGGATTGCCTGGCCGTGAATTTCCGCGGCTGCGGCGGTCGGCCCAACCGCCTGCCCCGCTTTTACCACAGCGGCGAAACCGGCGACTTGCATGCCGTGCTGACAACGGCGGTGCGGGAACACCCCTCCATCGCGCTGATCGGTTTCAGCCTTGGCGGCAACGTGATTCTGAAATACCTCGGCGAGAATCCCGCCTCCGTCGATCCCCGAGTCCGCGCCGCGGTGGCGTTTTCCGTCCCGTGCGACCTCGCCGCCTCCGCCGCCCGCCTCGCCGAACCGCAAAACCGCGTTTACATGCGGCGGTTTCTGAAGACCCTGCGGGGAAAAATCGCCGAAAAGTCCCTCCGGTTTCCCGAATCCTTTGACACCCGCGAACTGGAGCGCATCCGCACCTTTGCGGAGTTTGACGACCGCTACACCGCCCCGGTGCACGGTTTCCGCGACGCCGCCGATTATTGGGACCGCTGCGGCAGCGGCCGGTTTCTCGCCGACATCCGCGTGCCCGCCCTTTTGGTCAACGCCCGCAACGACCCGTTTCTGCCGGAAGCCTGTTTCCCCTTCGAAGCGGCCCGCGGCCACCCCTGCTTCCACTTCGAAGCCCCCGCCCACGGCGGACACGTCGGTTTCCTGGAATCCCCCCTCGCCCGCCGCTCCTGGGCCGAAAAACGGGCGGTGGAATTTCTGGCAACCCATTCCCAAGCCCGCGCGTGACAATCCGCGGGCGCGCTACCCCACCCCGTTTCAGCAACCTGTATCTACCCGATCAACCCTGGTCCAGAAGGCTCGCCGCCTCCTCAACCGAGGCCCCTTCATGGACAACGGCCATCAAGGCACGCGTTATGGCGGTGGGGTCGGCATGTTGAATGACGTTGCGACCGTACACGATGCCCGCCACGCCTTGTTCCATCAGAGCTGCCGTGCGGCTGAGGATTTCACGGTCGCTTACCCGTCCACCGCCGCGAACGAGCAAGGGAACGCCGGACGTCAACCGGACGATTTCATGATAGGTCGAAACATCGTCCGTCGGATCGGCCTTGATCACATCAGCACCCAATTCCACGGCCTGCCGGACCAGGGGTCCGATTTTCCGGGGATCACCGTCCACCATGTACCCTCCGGCTTCGGCGTTGGGGCGAAAAACCAACGGTTCGATCATGAGCGGCATGCCGCAGCGCTCCGCCACCGGCTTGGTGCGGGTGATGTTCCGGACGCATTGCGCGTGTACCTCCGGCTCACCGGGGATGTTGAACAGATTGATGCACAAGCAGGCCGCGTCCAGCTTCACGGCGTGTTCCACCACATCATCGACCACATGGCTGAAAAGGGTCCGCGGCAGTTCCTTGCCGTAAACATTGGCCACGTCCGCGCGCAGCACCAGCGCCGGCTTGCGGGGGCCCCGGATGGCCTGAAGGTGGCGCGCCTGCCCGATCGTCAGTTGGATGGCGTCGGGTGCCGCCGCGACGACAGTGCCGACCGCGGCGGCCATGTCCTCGATGCCGCCGAGGAATCCGTGCTCGTTGAAAAAACCGTGGTCAATCGCCACGTCGAAACATTTGCCGTCCGCGGCAAACATGCGGTTGAGTCTGTAAATTGCGGTCATGATTGGTTGCGGTGGAAGTGAAGGCGGTGTTGAAGGTGGATCAAGCGAAGCCCAGCTCCCGCTCGGTTTCGCCAATTGACTCTTCGATCATGTCGAGGCCTTTGATCAGGGTCGCTTCATCCATGATGATCGGCGGGCTCATGCGCAGGATGTGACCGGCCGGAATCCAAGCCAACCCCTTGGCAAAGGCTTTCTGATAAACGAGCGCTCCGGCCTGGTTAAAGGGCTCCTTGGTTTTCGGGTCTTTTACCAACTCAATGCCCATTAGGCAGCCCTTGGCCCTCACATCCCCAATGATCGGGTGCGCCCGCTTCATCTTCCCCATGTGCTCCAAGGCAACATGCCCGAGGTGCTCCGCCCATTCCAAGAGGTTCTCCTCTTCGATCACCTCTGTGGAAGCAAGGGCCGCCGCGCAAGCCATCGGATTGCCGCCGTAACTGCTGGACGCCGATATTGCTTCGAAACTCTCCTTGATCGACTCGCGCACGGCCACGCAGGTCACGGGGAAACCGTTGCCAAACCCTTTGCCAATGGTAACGATGTCCGGAACGACGTCCCAGTGCTCCATACAGAGCCACTTGCCGGTGCGGCCCCAACTGGCGAGCACTTCATCAATCATCAGGAGCAAGCCGCGGTCGTCGCAGAACTTGCGGAGTTTCGGGAAAAAGTCGTCGGGCGGCATGATGGTGCCTCCCCATCCTTGGATCGGTTCGAGCACAAAGCCGGCCACATCCCCGACCGTCGCTTTATCGATGTAGTCGTCATAGAAACTCAAATACTGATCGGTATTGATCGTTCCATCGCCTTTGGTCCAAAGGGGGCGATAGGTATCCGGACGCGGAACCATGTGGGCACCCGGCGCCCGCACCCTTCCGTAAACGTGGGAACGGATGTGCCCCAGGGAAACTCCCCCGTAGGTTTTGCCGTGGTAGTCGTAAAAGCACGACAGCATTTCGTTTTTCCCACTGGCCGCCCGCATGACCCGCATGCCGGCCTCCACCGCGGTCGTCCCGGAATCATAAAACTGAAATCCGTTGAGGTCGCCCGGCAGAACCTCGGCCAGCTTTTCGACCAACCGGGTCTTGATCGGAGTGGTGAAATCATGCGCGTTCATCAGCGTGTGCGCCGCCTTGGCGATCGCCTCACTGATTTTGGGATGGCAATGCCCCAGCGTGGTAACGTAAATGCCCGATGAGAAATCGATGTATTCGTTGCCGTCCACATCGCGCAAAACGCACCCCTCGCCGGACTCGAAAGTTACGGGAAACAGTTTAACTTGCCCGCTTAACCCTTTGAAATACCGGGTGCAACGTTCGTGGTAATTCTTCGATTTCGGACCCGGAGGCGGCGTGGTGATGCTAGGCACCCGAGTCAAATCCGTTTTACCCCACTCCAGGGTTCTGAAGTTTTCTTGTATCGTGTTGTTCATGTTCTGGTTTTGCGATGATGATTCGTTCAAGACCGGATTCGAATTTTTCCAAAAAACCGGCGGGCATTTCACCATCGGTGATCAAATAAGCAAAATCCCGCAGATTCCCATTTCGATAAAGCCCCGTGCGACCCAGTTTTGAGCTGTCCGCCAGCAGGCAGGAACGCTCCGCCACCCGGCGCATTTTTCGGTCAATTTGCCCAAGTTGCAGGTCGATGTTGTAAACGCTTCCTTCAAGGTCGATTCCCTCCGTGCCTTGAAAGGCCCAGTCGGCCGCGAAAAGCTCAAGGCAATGGTCGGTGAGCGGCCCGGTCAGGTCCGGACTTCCCGCCTTGAGGATGCCTCCGAGAAGCACCACTTGCACACCAGGCGCGAACTGCAGCTCGGAAGCGACCGCCAAACTCGGCGTTATAACCGTGAGATCGAAACAGTCCCTAAGCAGAACAGCCAGTTCCCAAGTGGTGGTGCCAGTGTCGAGAATGACGCGCTGCCCCGGTTGAACCAGCTTTCTGGCTTCGCGGGCAATCGCTTGTTTTTCCTTCCTCCGAACTCGCGCGCGCGCTCCGTATTTGAATTCGAAAACCATGCGTTC
>PXDN01000383.1 GCA_003566375.1 Opitutia bacterium | reverse complement strand
CGGCGACGGCGGCTTGGCAAGTGGCCGGAATCACCACCAAACCGGCTTGTTCCTCCCAAGCCACGCGGTTCAAGCCATCCTCCTCGGCCATCCGAAGGGTTCGGAATTTGGCGCCGGCCATTTCGGGGAGGGATTCCATTTGCCGCCGCAACCGCGCGGCGGCGGGTTTCGTTTTGCCGATGCAAACCACCACCGGAGGGAACCCGATTACCCGGGCCAGGGAAGCGGCCGCCGCCAGGGTTTCCGGCGACACCGCGCTCTGGTCCACCACCAGCAAAACCGGGCCGTGGCGGGGTTCACCTTGTTGAATGATGAGAACATTGCCCGCGCCCGCCCGCAAAACACCAATGGCGGTGGTGCCGAGCCGCACCCGGCGGCCACGGTGATGCCCGGCTTTCCCGATCACCAGCAGGTCGGATTCGGACGACATCGCCAGCAATTCTGTATCGGCTTTCCCTTGACGAACCCCGAAGGTCCACCCCACTCCGGCGCGGGAAGCGGCATCAGCCAATGCCTGACGGGCTTTTTCTCCCTGCTCCTTTAAGGAGTGTTCCATGAAGTGAACATCCAATTCCCGCTGCAGGGACATCGGAAAAACAATTTCGCGGGAACCCGGCAGGGAGGCGAGACGGAGAAGATTGACATCCTCCACATAGACGCCGGCCATCTCCGCCCGCATCATGGCCGCCAATCCGGCCGCCGCCTCCAAAGCGGCCTGACTGTGCGGGGAATCGTCCAACGCGACCAGTATGTGCCGAAATTTCATGCGTTACCTTTTCCGTTGTCACGCGGGTGGTGAAAATCGCGGGAGGTCTCCGCGAAGCCGCGAAGCCGTTCCTCCACCAGCCGAAAAACCGTTCCATCGGGAAAAAGCCCGTCCACACCCCGCTCCCCGGCCGGCAAACCGGTCAACAATTCGATGCCTTCGGCGATGGTCGAAACCGCATGCACATGAAACCGGCCTTTGCGGGCCGCCTCCACCACGTCCCGCCGCAACATCAACTCGCCGCGGTTCGAAGCCGGAATGAGCACCCCTTGGCGACCGCTCAGGCGGCGGGATTTGCACAGGTCGAAAAACCCCTCGATCTTTTCATTCACCCCGCCGATGGCCTGAACCTCCCCAAGCTGGTTGACCGATCCGGTGACGGCGAAATGCTGGCCCAGCGGCACGCGCGCCAAGGCCGAAAGGATGGCGTAGAGTTCAGCCGACGAGGCGCTGTCACCATCCACCCCGCCATAGTTTTGTTCAAAAACCAAACTGGCCGCGAGGGAGAGCGGCACGGTGGGCAAAAAATGTCCGGCCAAGTAGCCGCTGAGGATGAGGACGCCTTTCGAGTGAAGGGCGCCGCCCATTTCCACCTCCCGCTCGATGTCAACCACCCGCCCAGGCCCCATGCGCACCTGGGCGGTGATGCGGTTGGGAATTCCGAACCGGAACGCGCCGGTGTCCAAGACCGAGAGGGCGTTGATCTGCCCGATTTTCTCCCCGGAACAGTCGAGCAACAATCTTCCCCGCGAAAATTCCTCCATGTAGCGGTCGCGCACCCGGTCCAACCGTTTCTCGGCGTTTTGGATGGCGCGCTCCACGTCGGCGGCGGCCACCTTTTTGCGTTTCGCCTTGCCCGCCTGAAAATCGGCTTCCGTGAGCACCGATGTCAGATCGCGCATGCCGACGGATAGTTTGAGGGCGTCGCCAGAGAGGCGGGAGGCGTGCTCGATCACCCGGGCGACCGCCGTGTGGTCAAAGGGACGCAACTTGCGTTCTTGCACGGTGCCGGCGATCAACCGGGCGTACGCTTTCAGCGAACGGGCGCCGCGGTTGATATCCTCCTCGAAATCCGCCGCCACTTTAAAGGTGTCGCCAAAATCCGGATCATGCTGCTGCAACATCCGGTACATCCAGCGCTCGCCCACCAGCACGATTTTCAAACGCAGGGGAATCGCGCGGGGATCCAGGGTCACCGTGCTGACCAGATTGAGCATCTGCCCGATCGACTCGGTGCGGATTTCCCCGGAGCGCAAGGCCCGTTTGAGCGCTTCCCACGCGTAGGGCTGGGTGAGCACCTTGACCGCGTCGAGGACCAGGTATCCGCCGTTGGCCCGGTGCAGGGCGCCGGCTTTGATCAAGGTGAAATCGGTCATCAGGGCACCCATGTGCGCAAAATGCTCAATCCGGCCCAGCAGGTTGGGGAACGAGGGGTTGTCCTCGTAAACGACCGGCGCCCCCTTGCTCTTGGAATGATCGACAATCACATTGACGCGGTAATTCCGGTAGATCGCCTCGGCCTGATCGGGGCCGGGACCGACCGGAAAGCCGGGGATGGCGGGATGCTGCTCCCCTTCGCGGATTTGGTGAAAATGCTCGGCCTGCTCGACCACGTCTTCCCGCACCCGGTCCAAGTAGGAGAGAACGTTCTCCATGCCGTTGAATTTTTTCTTGATTTCCTCAAACAGACCGGAAACCGCGCCCGCCACCACGTCTCGGGACAGCTTTTTGACCCGGTTCTGCGCCTCGCGCCGCCAGCGGGGGCGCTGGTGCAGAAGTTTGGCCAATTCCTCCTGCAGGTCCTCAATCACCCGCTGCCATTTTTTGCGTTTTTTCTCCGACAATTTGGAAAACTCATCGGGGGGAATCACCTCGCCGTCGCGCACCGGCGCGAAGGCCAAACCGGACGGGGTGCGGACAAGGGCCACGTCGTCGGGTTTGGCTTTCTCCCTCAACTCATCGACGGCCTTCTCCTGCATGCCGGAAAAGGATTCGTCAATTTGCTGACGCTGCCGCCGGTAATCCTCCGTCTCGAAGGCCGCCGGTATGGCCGCCTGCAACTCCTCGACCAGTTTTTCCATCTCCAGACGCAGCCGTTTCCCCTCGCCCGCCGGCAATTCCAGATAGCTGGGCCGGTGGGTTTTGTCGAAATCATGAACGTAGCACCAGTCGGGTGGCGCGGCTTCCCCATCGGCCCGGTTTTTCAAAAACTTGAGCACCGCAGCCCGCTTGCCGGCCCCGGAGGACCCCATGGCGAACAAATTGTATCCCTCCTGGTTGATCCCGGTGGCGAATTGAATCGCCTCCATGGCCCGTTCCTGACCGAGCGGTTGTTTCAACCCGCGCAGGTTGTCGGTGCTGGTGAAACCAAGCTTTCCGGGATCGCAAGGCGAGAACAGCCCGTCGGGCGGGATTTCCAAGTGGTTTGGTTGTTTCTTCATTCAATAGGCCTTTGGAAAAAAAGGACGGAGTCGGCGGGGGAACGGTTTTTTATGACCGACTGAACCCCGCCAACTCCGATATTTCTTATGATAAATTCAGTTAGCCTGAATTTTCGGAAAACCGAAAGAGGAAATTTTTCGCCTTCCGCTACAGGCTGGCGATTCACGGCGCAAGGGTACTCAGCGGGCGGCATGCGGTGGGCAAGCGGGAGCGTCGGAGCTTCGCTTCGCCGCCTGAAGGCTGGCGCTCCTCTTCTCTGCGGGATGCGGTTCAAGTGGGAGCGCCCAGGTTCACCGGGCGACATGCGGTTGTAAGCGGTTACGCCGTAGCTTCGCCGCCTGAAGGCT
>PXDN01000297.1 GCA_003566375.1 Opitutia bacterium | reverse complement strand
GAATCTTGGTTTTGGACGGCCTATTGAATGGTGATGTAAATGTTTCTGCGGGTGGTCACCTAATGGGTCCCGGTCAAATGGCGGGCAATCTGGACATTAACGGGGTTTTTACGCCAGGAGTCACAATCACCGGTCCTGGGCTGGTTGTTCCGGAGGAAGAAGGGGACGGGATTTTCAACGTGGACGGCAACGTGACCTTTCAACCCGGTTCGGATTTCGAAGTGATCGTGGGCCGGACCCGGCTGGAGGCCACCGGTCAAGTCGTGATCAAACCGGCCGAGACCGACATTGAAGCACCCGCCGCGGAGAGCGGGGGGGATGAAATGAATGGTGAAAACGAAGCCGACCCCCGCCCGGCCCCGGTTTTGATTTTGGACAATTCACACGTCGAATTGGGAGGCCAATACGTGTTGATTTCGGCCGAAGGTGGTTTGGATGGCGAATTCGGAGATGTAAGGAGATTCGGCAACCGGCCGCTGATCCTGCTGGAATTGGAAACCGGGGACACGACCCTTACCGGCACCGCCCGGATCGACCGCGACGCGTTTGTGGAGCAAGCCCAGACCGGTGACCAGCGATCCGTCGCCTCCGTGCTGGGCAACATTTCCCAGGAGACCGCCTCCGACGATTTGTTTTCGGCCTTTCAGGATTTTGTCATCAGCGCCGGTCCGGGGGCTTTGCCCAATTTCGCCCAGGACGCGGGCGGTGAATTCCTGGCCACCGGCACCCTGGCCTCCATTCAGATGGGCAGCTCATTTCGCCATCGCCTGATGAACACCGCCCAAGCCGGCCCGGGCCGCGATTTTAATTCGTTGGACGGGGGCCGGGCGGGTGGCGATCCGTTCGCCGGCACCACCTTGTTTGGCGACCACTCTTCCGCCGCGCCTCCCGAGCCGGTTGACGGGGAACCACCCCGGCTTTTGCGCGGCTACTGGGCGCGCGCCTACCACGGGACCGGCAATGTGGACAGCGACCATTACCGCGGGGAAGTGGATTTTCAAAACACCGGTTTCATTGCCGGGTTTGACACCTTCTTCTCCGAGGAGAGCCGGGGCGGAGTCGCGGCCGGCTATGGGCGCGGCAAAAGCGACCGGGGTCCGGACCGGATTGATGCCGATGTTTTTCACGTGGCGCTCTACGGCAACAAGCGGGCGGGCGATTTTATCTTCGACGGCAATCTGGGCTACGGCTTTCACAACCTCGACAGCAGCCGGGTCGTTCAAGGCGGACAAGGTGCCTCCAGCGCCAGCTACAACGCCCATGAGTTTTTCGCCATGGTCCAGGGCAGCCATGTCATGGAACTGGACGGTCTGATCATGACCCATTCACTGGGAGCCGACGTGTCGCATTTCCGTCAGGACGGTTTTCGTGAAAGCGGTCCGTGGGGATTGGATGTGAGTAGCACCGATTACACCTCCCTGCGTCCCTATCTTGGCTTGAGAGCAACGATGGAGTTTCCGACTAACGCCGGCAGCCTGATTGTGCCGGAAATTCGTTTCCGCTACAGCCATGAATTGATCGACGACGACGTGACCATCGGTGCCCGATTTGCCAATGATCCCTCCGCGGGCGGTTTCAGCACCACCAGCAATTCAATGAGAAGTGGCAACATTCACGCCGGCACCGGAGTGCTTTACCGTCCGGTTCGCAATGAAAACCTCACTCTGTTTCTGGATTACGACGGCACCCTGGGGTCCACCCGCACCGAGCACGCCTTTTCCGGAGGATTCCGCATGAGCTTCTGATTAAAAAACGGGGCGGGGAATTATCTCCGCTCCCTTTGGACCGGTCTTCGCGAATCGGTTTGCGGCATGGCCCTCCAACCGGAATTCATTTCCAGTGGAGGGTTTTTGCTTTTCGCGCGCGGTCTCTTCCCTTACCTTAAAAAGGTAATCAATTCTGTTCCTCCCTCGTTTTCACGGGAGCGGGCTCAATTCACCACCATCAACCACGGAGAAGCATGAATCCCAAGGTCCTTTCGATTGTCATGGGGGGCGGCCGCGGCACCCGCCTAAGTCCTCTGACCCGTCACCGCGCGAAACCCGCCGTCCCCTTGGCCGGCAAGTACCGGCTGGTGGACATCCCCATCAGCAATTGCCTCAACTCCGGATTGAACCGGATTCTGGTATTGACCCAGTTTCACACCGCTTCCCTGCACCGGCACATTCAGAACACCTACAAGTTCGATCCCTTTGGCGGAGGATTCGTGGACATCCTCGCCGCCGAGCAGAAAGAGGAAACCGAGGCGTGGTACCAAGGCACGGCCGACGCGGTCCGCCAAAACCTCTTTCATTTCGCCGACCATCAATACGACATCGCCCTCATCCTGTCGGGCGATCAGCTCTACCGGATGGATTTCCGCCATATCATCAAGCAGCATGTCGAAAGCGGCGCGGACATCACCCTCGCGGCCAAACCCTATCCGGCGGAGGATGTGAGCGGGCTCGGGCTGATGCGGGTGGACGACGATTTGAACATTCTCGAGTTTGTCGAAAAACCGACCGATCCCAAAATCATCAATTCTCTGGTGATGAGCGAGAAATTGGAGAAAAAGCTCAAGGATCCCGGCGGTAAAAAACACTGCCTCGCTTCCATGGGCATTTATGTTTTCAACAAAAAATCTTTGCTCGCCTCACTCGACAACAAGATGACCGATTTCGGGAAGGAGATTATCCCCGGGCTGCTCGGGCAGATGAAGATCCAAGGCTATGTGTTTGACGCCTACTGGGAGGACATCGGAACCGTGCACTCGTTTTTCGAGGCCAACCTGCAGTTGACCGACCCGCTGCCTCCTTTCAATTTTTACAATCCCGATCTCCCCATCTACACCCATCCCCGCTATCTGCCCGGATCGAAAGTCAACAGCTGCAAGTTCGAACGGGTGGTCATCTGCGACGGATCCATGCTGACCAATGTCACCGCCAACCGTTGCGTGATCGGGGACCGCGCGGTCATCGGCGAGGGGACCGTGCTCGACAACGTGATTGTGATGGGCGCGGACCGATACGAAGACGCGGAGCAGAAAGCCAAGGCCGACGCCAAGGGGATTCCCCGCGTCGGCATCGGCAAAAATTGTCGAATCACCAATGCCATCATCGATAAAAACGCCCGCATCGGCGACAACGTGACCCTCTCCCCCGATGGGAAAGAAGACATGTTTCAGACGGATTCGCTCATGGTGCGGGACGGGGTTTTGGTGGTTTATAAAAACGCCGTTTTGCCAAACGGCACTACCATCTAATTAATCACATTTCATCATGGGTAAAATTCTCATCTGCACCGACGGGTCCCACTACGGGAGTGTCTGCTGCGAATACGGCGGTTGGCTGGCCAGCCGCACTTCGAAAGAGGTGGAAGTTCTCTATGTGAGCGATCTGCGGCAATTCGAGGTGCCCTTCATCGCCGATCTCAGCGGCAGCCTCGGCATTCAGCCCTACCAAGCGATCCTCGGGCAACTCCAGGAATTGGAGAAAAAGAAAGCCGAATTCATCCTGACCGCCGCCAGGGAGTTGATCGAAAAGGAATGGAGCGGGGTTTCGGTGACCACCACCCACAAGACCGGTCTTTTGGTTGATTGCCTGGAGGATTTGGAAAAAAACGCGGATTTCGTATTGCTCGGCAAGCGCGGCGAGCGCTCACAATTCGCCACCGAACACCTTGGATCGACCGTGGAACGGGTGGTTCGGGCCAGCGGCAAGCCGTGTTTGGTTACCTCCCGGAGCTTCGGTAAAATCAACAAAATGCTTCTCGCCTACGACGGTGGCAAAAGTTGTTTGAAAGCGGTTGAGTTTCTCAGCAAATCACCGGCTTTTAAAGATATTGAATTGCACGTGGTCATCGTGGCGGAAGATTCGGGAGAGGAGGAATTGGCTTTGAAACGGCTTCGCTCGGCGGAGGAGATCTGCCGTGCCGGTGGATTCAAACCGGTTTGCCAAATGCTTCACGGCGCGCCCGAGGACAAAATCGCCGAATACGTGGCCGCGCGGGGGATCAACCTCCTCATCATGGGGGCCTACGGCCACAGCCGCATCCGCCGGTTGCTGATCGGCAGCACCACCACGGAAATGATCCGCCGCTGCCTCGTTCCGGTGTTGCTTTTCCGGTGAAGCGTTTCGGTTTCCGCGGGCGAATAATTTCGGCGGGCACCTTAAATGGGTTATTCGGCCGGCTTTTGGAAAAGGTAATGGGAAACAAGCCATTCCCGGCCGTTGCGGAAGTTCCAGAGTTCGGCGCAGCTCATGTAGAAAATCCGCCAGTAGTTCCACCACTTGCGGGCTTGGCTTTGGCCGTGGGTTTTTTCGAACAGGGGCAGGATTTTCTCCCGGTGGCGGTCCATGTTGAGGAGCCATGCTTCGGCGGTTTTGCCGTAGTGGGTTCCGTTGACATGCCAGTGGCGCGTCAGGCGGAGATCTTCCTGAAAATAGAGCGGCAGGCTGTCACAGGGCATCATGCCGCCGGTGAAGAAATACCGGCTCATCCAATCGTTTTCGCCCTTTGACTCGAAATGGTAGGCGAGGGTGCGGTGGGTGAAAATGTGCATGAAAAACGTTCCGCCCGGTTTCAGCCATCCGGCGATGCGGCTGAACAACAACCGGTGGTTTTTCATGTGCTCGAACATTTCCACGGAAACCACCCGGTCAAAGGTCTCCCCGATGGAAAAATCGTTCATGTCAGCGGTAATGATGGTCAGGTTGGTCAATCCTTCCCGGGCGGCCACTCCGTCGATGTGGGTCTTTTGTGTATTGGAATTGGATACGGCGGTGATCCGGCTGGCCGGGTAATTCCTGGCCATCCAGAGGGAGAGCGAACCCCAGCCGCAACCCAGTTCGAGAATCTGCTGCCCGTTGGCCAAACCAGCCCTTTCGGAGGTTAGGCGCAGCATGGTTTCCTCGGCTTCCCCCAACGTGCGCGTCCCTTCCGGCCAATACCCGCTGCTGTATTTCAGGTGGGGGCCGAGGCAGTATTGGTAAAACTCAGCCGGGACTTCATAATGCTGTTCATTGGCCTCCGCGGTGTTCACCGCGACGGGAGACGCGTCCATTTGCCGGATGAATTCCGCCAGGGCTTCCTGTTGGGCGTCGGCGGTCGGCCGGGTTTCTTCCCGCAGCCGTTCGCGCAGCAGGCGGCGGATGCCGAACCGGATGACCGGGTCCGGCAACTTTCCTTTTTCCAATAGCGTGTCGAGTCGGCTCATGATGATGAACGGGGAAACCAGGGAAAGAAAGCGGACGTGGTTTGCTGGTAGTTGCGAAAGGCTTCTCCTTTGGAGGCCAGGGATTGTTTCTCCATCGGGGGAATTCCCGAGACTCGGGTGAGGAGAAGATACATGACCAGCGGGGAAACCAGTCCAATCCAACCGAAAGGAGAGGGGAGGGCGAACAGGGCGAAGGCCACCCAGGCCAGCCACTCGAAAAAGTAATTGGGATGCCGGGAATACCGCCACAGTCCGCGGCGGCAGATTTTTCCCCGGTTGGCCGGGTCGCGCTTGAAAGCGGCCAGTTGCGCGTCGGCCAACGCTTCGCCGGCCACGGCGGCGATCCAAACCGCCACCGCCAGCCACTCAACCGGAGAAAGGGTTGCGGCCGGGTTGGCCAGGGCCAGGGCGAAGGGAAGGGCCAGCAGCCAGGCCGCCAGTCCCTGCCCTTGGAAAAACCAAAACATTTTCGGGCCGAAGTTTGCCGACCAATCGCGGCGCAGGGCATGGTAGCGCCGGTCTTCCTCAGGGTGGGCCTTGGCGACGCGGATCAACAGGTGGGTTCCGAGCCGCAGGCTCCACAACGCGGCCATAACGGAGATGACCCAACCCCGGGGAGTGAAGTTGGCAAACCCCGCCAGGTAGCCGAAGGCGAGCAGCAGAAAGCTGTAGCTCCAGACCACATCCACCACGCCGTAATTGTCCAGGCGGCGGCAGAGAAGAAAGGCACCGGCGAAGAGAAGAGCGGTGCCTCCGAGGACGATGAGCGGTAGGCTAAACATGGCTGAGTCCGGTTTCCGCCGTTTCCGCGCGCCGCCCCCGCCGCGATTCGGCTGACGAAATCTCCTGGTGCCGGGCGGCGGCTTTCGCGAGCGTGGCGGCGTTGTTGGGCCGGGTGTGGAGCGTTTGCACCACGCTGATGTTGCGGGTGGCAAAAGCGGCTTCGCAGTAGGAAAGGTAGTAATCCCATTTGCGCAGAAACCGTTCGTCGAACCCCATTCCGAGAATCACGCGCCGGCGGTCGCGGAAGCGTTCGCGCCAAACCCGCAGCGTGCGGGCGTAGTCGGCTCCAAGATCTTTGAGGTCATGCATAACAAATCCGCCCGAATGGGTGAGGAGTTCGTTCATCCGGTTGAGCGAAAGGAGGAGGGAGCCCGGGAAAATGTGCTTTTGAATAAAATCGACCCCGGCGCGCAACTGGACGTAGCGGTCGTCGGCGCAGGTGATGAATTGCAGGGCGAGCAGGCCGCCGGGGGCGAGCAGCCGCGCGCAGGTGTCGGCAAAGGCGGGGTGGTAACGGTGGCCGACCGCCTCCAGCATTTCAATGGAGACAATTTTGTCGAAGGGCTCACGCAGGTCGCGGTAATCGCACAGGCGGATGGTAACCCGGTCGTCCAACCCCGCGAGGGCGACCCGTTCGCGGGCGTATTCAAATTGTTGTTGCGAGATGGTGACGCCTTCGACCCGGCAACCGTAACGCGAGGCGGCATGGACGGCAAAGCCTCCCCAGCCGCAGCCGATTTCCAGCACGCGGTCGTCCGGTTGCAAGCGCAGGGTTTGGCAAAGGCGGTCGTATTTGGCCTCCTGAGCCGATTGCAGATTGGAGGCGTTTTCCCACAACCCGGAGGAATAGGTCATGGTGTGGTCGAGAAACGTGGCGAAAAATTCGTTGGAGAGATCGTAGTGCTCGGCGATGTTGCGCCGTCCGGTTGCGCGGGTGTTCGGGCGCAGCAGGTGGCCGAGACGATTGGCCAGCCGCAACAGGTTGAATCCCGGACGGCGTCGCTTGGAACCGGAGACTCCGGGGATGTTGTCCAGATTGTGGATCAACCAGCTGACCACCGCCACCGGCTCGGGGCTCTCCCATTCGTCCTCCATGAGGCTCTCGCCGAAACCGATGTCGCCGTGCAGCAGGCAGCGGGAGAAAAACCGGTCGTTTTTCACATGCAGGACCGCGTCCGGTTTGCGGTTGGGTTCGGCGGTCAGGGCGGGATCGCCGTAGCGGCGAAGGGTTCCGTCGGGCAACCGCAGTTCCAACAGGCCACTCCCGAAACCGCCGAGGAGATTCAAAACAAGGGAGCGACCCGCCGCGCGGGTTCGATGGGCGAGAAATGGTTTCATGGTGATCGGGTGGAGGCGGGACTTGGATTCGTTGGTTGCCGCAGACTGGCGTGCGGTCGGCGCAAGCCGGTTTGCAAGTGGGGATTGGCCGCTTTCTTGTGATGCGGAATCTTTTTCAGGTAAAGTTTGAGGGCTTGCCAGTGGATGGCGGCCATCACTTGCAGGCTGAGAAATGGAAAGCGGATGGCGAACCAGAGGAGGGAGCGGTCGGAGAGCGGTTGCTCCCGGCCCACCACCAGGCTGTGCAGCATCAAGCGGCTGCCGGCGTATTCATCGATTCGGATCACCAATTCCCGTCCGGGTGAGCGGAAGGCGAACTCGAAATCGAGGTCGAGTTCGGAAAAGGGAGAAACGTAAAATTGTTTCGGCACCCGCAGGGTGAATCGTTCGCTTCCCGGAGATTCCGGGGGAATCAAAAACGTTTTCACTTCGCGGAAGGTGTTGGTGACTTCCGCGAGGGCGCAGATCGGCCGGTTTTCCGGGCCGCGGCAAAAGTAGAAGGAAACCGGATTAAACCAATATCCCCCGATGCGCGGCAGGGTGATCAGTTCGACGCGAAGGCCGTCAGTCGAGTAACCGGCATCGCGCAGGCGGCGGGCGATTTTTTCTTTGAGCGGAGGTTCGGGAAGCGCATCGGTTTCTTCCGGCGGGGAGTAATCGGCGTCGCGCAGACTGTAAAGATTGCGGTGGTTGCGGGAAAATAAGCGGAGTTGTTGGTCGAGCACGCCGAGTTCGTCGAGATCAAGCCGGAAAAACAACATGCGGTTGCCAAAACGGTGCTCCTTTGGATGCAGCCGGTGATGCAAAACGCGGCATTGATAGAGGGACGAGTTCATGCGGGCACCGTCTCCGCCATGGGTTTGGACGGAGCGATTGACGCGGGATCCGGTTGTTTCCACGGATCGCGCCCGAGCAGGATTTCCGACAACCAGGCAGCCGAGAGCAGCCCGTCCTCGTGAAAACCGTGGCGAAAGTAACTGCCGCAGAAAAAAACGGATGCGCCGGGAGTCCGGTTGAGGGAAATGAGTTCCCGCTGGGCGGTTTTGGCGCGGGTGTCGAACAGCGGGTGCTCATAGTCGATAACCCGCAAGACGGAGTTGGGATCGACCTCTTCAGCGTTGATGGAAACGAAGTAGTTGGTCCGCTCGGAGACGCCTTGCAGGCTGTTCATCCAATAATGGGTGGAGGGCCGCGTCGGCAGACCGTCCTCGCGGCCCTGGATGCGGTAGTTCCAGGACGACCAGGCGCGGCGGGTGCGCGGCATCACGGATTCATCGGTGTGCAGCGTGGCGCGGTTGGGCTGGTAGTTGAAAGAGCCCAGCAACTCGCGCTCCCGCGCCGAAGGTTGATCGAGCAGGGCGAGGGTTTGGTCGGCGTGACAGGCGAAAATGACTTGGTCGAATTCGGCCCCGCCATCTGTCGTTTGCACGGTCACCCCGTTGGGATGGCGAATCACCTGCCGCGCTCCCCGGTTCCGGAAAACCCGGTCGCGGAACGGTGCGGTCAAGCGCGCCACGTAGTCGCGCGAGCCGTTTACCACCGTCAGCCAAGGGTGTTGGGTGTGCAGGCCGAGAAAACCGTGGTTATGGAAAAAACGCAGCAGGGTGGACGCGGGAAAGCGGAGCATCTTTTCCGGGGGCGTGGACCAGACGGCCGAACTCATCGGCAAAAGATACAGCCGCAGGAAGTCGTGACCATAGCCGCGGGCGGCGCAGTAGTCGCCCAAACTTGTGTTATCGGTGCCGCCATCGGTTGTTTCCGCGCGCAACGCCGCGACCGCCTCGCGGTTGAAACGGTCGATGGTTTTCAACAGGCGCCAAAAGGCCGGACGGAACAGGTTGCGGCGCTGGGCAAACAGGTGGTTGAGCGACGAGCCGCAATACTCCGTGCCGGTCGCGTCATCGCGAACGCTGAACGACATCGAAGCGGGCTTCGATGTCACCCCGATCTCCCGGAACAGCCGGGTGAGAAGGGGATAAGTCACTTCGTTATAGACCATGAAACCGGTGTCCACCGGCAAGCGCCGCCCCTCTTCTTCGACTTCGACCGTGTTGGCGTGGCCTCCCGCGTGGGAGTCCTTTTCAAACACGGTGATTTCCCGGTCGCGGTGCAGGAACCGGGCGCAACCGAGTCCGGCGATGCCGGAACCGATGATGGCGAGGCGTTTCATGAAAAGGTTGGTTGGGCCGCGCCCTTTTTGGGGGCGGTTTCGGCGCGGACTTCTTTCATTACTTTGTCGGGCACCGGACGCAGGCTGTTGATGACACGGAGGGCGGCCAGCAATTTCAACCCGTAATAGGTCGGGTCGATTTCCCACCACCGAAACCCTTGCCGGGCGCTCGACATGTAGCGGTGATGGTTGTTGTGCCAGCCTTCCCCCAGCGTGACGCAGGCGAGCAGGAAACTATTGCCGGAGCCGTCACCGGTTTCGTAGCGCTTGTGGCCGATCAGGTGCGCGATCGAATTAATGGATGAGGTGGCGTGAAACAAAACGGTGGTGCTGATGAAAAATCCCCACACCAGCAATTGCGGTCCGGTGGTGCCAAGACCGGGTGCCCAGCGATAAAGGGCTGACCCGAGAGCGAGGAGCCCGATTGCCAGCGCCACTGGCGCAATCATGTCAAACCGGTTGAGAAACCGGAGTTCCGGGTAGCGGGCCAAATCCTTAACTTGCGAATAGTCGGTGGGAAAATTGCGGCGACTGGTGATCCAGCCGATGTGCGACCACCAAAATCCATGTTGGTGGGGAGAGTGGGGGTCTTCCTCTTGATCCGAGTGCCGGTGGTGATGCCGATGTTGATACGCCCACCAAAGAGGCCCGCGCTGCGCGGAGGACGCTCCCAGGAAAGCAAACAGGAATTGCCTGATCCGCCCGGTGCGGAAGGTGCGGTGGGAGAAATAGCGGTGGTAAAATCCGGTGATGGCGAACATGCGGATCAAATACAAGGCCACGGTGGCGAATACGGCCGTCCAGCTCCAACCGACCCAGATCACCCCAAGGCAGCCAAGGTGCAAAAACAGGAAGGGCAGGCAGCGCACCCAATCCACTTTGTCAGGCTCCTGTTTCCAATCCTTCGGGTCGCGTCCGGGGTAATCGGCATCAAACCATTGCAGCAGGGAAGTCAGCCAAGTCGAGTTGTTTTTAAATTGGATATCCATAAAACAGCCAAATCGTCCACAACATTCAGCTTGGTGTCAAGCTCGTTTCCGCGCATTTCCACAAACCATTCAAAAAAAATTGCAAAACAGCTAATAAAAGAACTTGCCAATCACACGGGATTCCCTAAATTCGTTCAAATCGTTTATGATTGTTGACCGTTATCTCTCTCCCAAAGAACTTGCCCAAGCGATTGGGGCAAGCGAGTCCTCCTTGAAAAGGTGGGCGGATGACGGCTTGATTCATGTGACCCGGACCGCCGGCGGTCACCGGCGGATCGCACTGCGGGAGGCCATACGGTACATTCGAGAAAGCGGCATTCCGGTGGTGGATCCGGTGGCCATCGGATTGCAGGAGGCTTTATGGCGCGAGGACCCAACGCAAGCGCGGGAATCACCGGATGATTTGCTCACCCGCCATTTGATGGAGGGGGATGGGGAAAGCGCCTGCCGGGTTTTGTTAAAACGGTTTTTAGCCGGCGATCCGGTGGCCGGTTTATGTGACGGCCCGATACTGGCCGCCCTGCGCAAGGTCGGAGACCAGTGGAAACACAATCCCGAGTGGATCGTCATCGAACACCGCACCACCGATGCCTGCATCCAGGCGTTGCAGCACATTCGTTCCATGTTGCCGGCACGCTCCGGCGAAGCGCCCGTCGCGCTGGGGGGAAGCCCCTCGGGCGATCCCTATCTGGTGCCTTCCCTGATGGCGGCGGTGGTTTGCGCGGCGGCGGGCTGGCGGGAGATCAACCTGGGTCCCAATCTTCCGGTCGAAGCCTTTGTGGAAGCGTTTCGGGTGCACCGCCCCCGCGTGGCGTGGATTTCTTTCACGGTGCGCGGCAGCGGAGAAAAATTTACCCAACGCTGGGAGCCCTTGCTGGAGGCCGCGCGGGCCGGAAACATTGCCTTGGTGGCGGGGGGGCAGGGTTTGCCACCCCGGAACAAATTGCCCGCCGACGTGATCTTCTTATCCAACATGGAAGCCTTGACCGGTTACCTGAGGGCGTCCGGTGGAAAAGGGAAAGGGGGGTAAAGCTTTTGGGGTATTCAATTAACAAGTGAACTTCGTGAAAGATCGGGCAACGGACAAAACGGTTCCGGGAATGATTTCCCGGTTTCCTCATCACATCACACAACGATAACTCATCACACTGACTTGGAACAACAACACAGCCGTTGTCCGATCCTTCACGCAGTTCACTTGCCAAGATTCAGAATACGAATTGCGATGGAAAAGTAAACCGGGTTTTCCCCTATTGCCAGCGGGAAAATGGTTTTTTCGTCGAAATTGTGATCTTTACTCCTTTTGGGGCGGTTTCGGGGCCGAAACATGGATGGTTGGGCGCATTTCCTTCACATCTCCTGTTAATTCAAGCCGTCACAGGCTTGACGAAGCCCGGGATTTGCTTTGTTTTCCGTCTTTTACCATGAGCAAACAATATAACAAAATGATCAAAAAACGCCGCCGCACGGCCTACTTGAAGCGTCGCAAGGAACGCGTGGCCGCCACCACCCCCAAGGGGAAAAAGTAGAGACCACCGGCGGGTTGACTGGACGGTCGTTGCGGCCGTTGCGAAAGCGGGCGGGCGCTCTCGGGCCCGCCCTCTTTGTTTTTCCTGACAAACATGGACATGAGTTTTCTCGATCTCGCAGGAAAAAAAATCCTCGTTTTTGGAGTCGCCAACCGCAAAAGCGTGGCCTGGCATGTCGCCAGGCTCCTCGAAAGCGAAGGCGCCACCGTCATCCACAGCGTTCGTTCCGAGGCCCGCCGGGAATCGGTTCGCAAGCTCGCGGGTGACGCGCCGGTTTACGTTTGCGATGTCGAGCGGGAAGAGGACATTGTCCGCCTCGCCGATGAGGTGGGGAACCGGCACGGCCCGCTGCACGGGATTGTGCACTCCATCGCCTTCGCCAACTACAGCGCGGGGTTCCGCCCGTTTCACGAAACCAAGCGGGAGGATTTTTTGCAGGCCACCGCCATCTCCGCTTTTTCACTGGTGGAAATCGCCCGCGCGTTCAAGCCGCACCTCGTGCAGGACGCCTCGGTGGTGGCGGTCAGCATTTCCTCGCTTACCGTGACGGCGGAAAACTACGGCTACATGTCGCCGATCAAGGCCGCGCTCGATTCGACGGTGCGGTATTTGGCAAAATCCTTCAGCAAAGACAGCGCCGTTCGCTTCAACACCGTCAACGCCGCCCCGCTCAAAACCAGCGCCTCGGCCGGTATTCCCGGCTATTTGGAAAGCTACCTTTTCGCCGAAAAACTGACCTTCCGCAAAAAGGCCCTGTCCACGGAGGAGACGGCAAACGCCGCCGTGTTTTTACTGAGTCCCCGCTCCAGCGGAATGAACGGCACCGGCATCGTTCTCGACGCCGGGATGGGCCTGAATTACTTTGACGGGGAAGTGATCCGGCTGGCCATGCGGCCGGAGACGAAAGCCGGAAGCTGATTCGGGAGACAACGGATGAAATTCGCGCGCACGGTTTTGGAATCACTCGCGGTCGCCGAGGCGCCGCGCATGCTGACGTCCGATGATCTGGAGGAGCGCCTGGCTCCCCTTTACGACCGGTTGCGCCTGCCCCGCGGGCGGTTGGAATTGATGACCGGCATCCGCGCCCGCCGCTTTTGGGAAGAGGGGACGCGTCCATCCGACGCCTCGGCGGCGGCCGGCCGGAACGTGTTGGAGAAAACTGCCGTGCCGGTGGACCGGATCGATTTGTTGATTCACGCCGGGGTGTGCCGCGACCGGTTGGAACCGGCCACCGCCGCGTATGTCCACCGTCTGCTCGACCTGCCCCGGCACACCCAGATTCTCGACGTTTCCAACGCCTGCCTGGGCTTTCTCAACGCCATGACGTTGGCCGGGGGATTGATTGACTCCGGACAAATCCGGGCCGCCCTGATCGTTTCCGGAGAGAATGGCGGTCCCTTGGTTGAGCGCACCATCGCCACATTGCTCGGCCGGGAATGGACCCGGCGGGAGATCAAACCGTTTTTCGCCAACCTGACCATCGGCTCCGGCGCGGTGGCGGCGGTGTTGTGCGGGGAGGATCAGGCTGGCGAAGCGCCGCGCCTGCTCGGGGGTACTGCCGAGGCGGCGACCGGCCACAATGATCTCTGCGAGGGCGACGCGGCCGGAGACGGCTTGGAGATGTTGACTGATTCGGAAGAACTCCTGCTGGCCGGCATTGAGGTCGCCCGCCGCACCTGGGACCGTTTCAAGCGCGAAACCGGTTGGGATGAAACCACCCCGGACCATGTCATCTGCCACCAAGTCGGATCCGCCCACCGTCTGAAGTTGTTCGAGGCGCTCGGGCTCGATTTGCAAAAAGATTTTTCCACCTTTCCCGAATTCGGCAACATGGGTTCGGTATCGCTCCCGTTCACCCTGGCCCGCGCCGCCGAAGCGGGGCGCTTGCGCCGGGGCGACCACATCGCCCTGCTCGGCATCGGCAGCGGCTTGTCCAGCCTGATGATGGGCGTGCGCTGGTAACCCCGGCCGCCGGTGGACCGCCCAATCTTTTTTCCGTCATGAAACCAGTGCTACTGTGGGGGCAATCCGGATACGGAGAGGCGTTGCTGGAGGAAATCCGGTTTCGTCTCGGAGACGAAACCCCCGCCCCGGTTCCGTCGGCTTCCGGCCCCGGTTGGCACTTGCTGGAGACGACGGCGGAGGCCGGGCGGGTGTTTGCCGACATGGCCTTTCCCCATTGGGTTTTGACCGAAATCCGGGAGGTGACCGGTTCCGGCGTCAACCAATTGGCCGCCGGCTTGCTGGATGGTTTCTTGGAGGCGTTTCAGGAAATCCGGGTGGAGGAACCATGGCCGTTGGAAATTTTGTGCGCCGCGGAAGAGGAGGGGCTCGCCCGCCGCGCCGCTTCCGTGAGAACCGAATTGGCCGCGCGGCTCAAGAAACGCCTCTCCCGCGTGGCCAAACTGGGACGCCCGGGGCCGTTCCCGCCCGGCGCGCGGCCGGGGTGGGTCATGGCCTTCACCGGATTTGACCGGGTGCTGGCGGCGTCCCGCGTGATTTCGGGCGGCCAGCGCCGCATGGCCGACGATGCGGCCGCGCCCTCCCGCTCCTATCTGAAAGCGGAGGAGGCGTATCATGTTCTTGGCGACGAGCCCGCTCCCGGCCAGCGTGTTATCGATCTCGGCGCCGCGCCCGGCGGCTGGAGTTACAGCGCGGCCAAACGGGGTGCCCTGGTGAGCGCGGTGGACAACGGGCCGCTCAAGGGCGGGGCGGCCGCCCACCCGAACATCACCCACCTGAAGGCGGACGGGTTTTCGTTCGTGCCGGAGTCCGGCCGGTGCGATTGGCTTTTTTGCGACATGGTCGAGGACCCTTACCGGGTTTTGCGGCTGCTGGCCGACTGGGTGGCGGAACGAAGGGGCGCCCGGTTTGTCGTTAATCTGAAGTTCGGACGGGCCGACCCGGTGGAGCTGTTGCGGGAAGTGGAACGCTTTCGCGCGCGGGAAGCGGCCGATTGGGAAAGGTTTTATGTCCGGCACCTGTTTCACGACCGGGAGGAGTTCACTTTGGTCGGAAGCAGCGGAGTATCATGAAAACGGAAACCGAGAGCAGGGAAATTGCCATTTGCGGATTCAACGCGGCCACCGCCGTTTTGCGCGCGCACCCGGAACGGGTGAAACGGCTCTTTTTCAACCCGGTCCACGGGCGGCGGTTGGGCGAGTATTGCCGCATGCTGGCCCGGGAACGCAAAGTTTACAAGCAGACCGACGATGAGGCCGAGCTGGAGCGG
>PXDN01000188.1 GCA_003566375.1 Opitutia bacterium | reverse complement strand
CGCCAAGCCGTAAAGCACCACTCCGCGCAGATCATATGGACCGATATCGGCGTGGGTGGCGAAAATCCGATCCAGGCCGCCCAATTTTTCCGTTTCATACAACCGGCGCAATTCCTCCCGTTTCGGAAATTCCGGCAACAGGGTTAACGCCCGGTAAAGATCCGACGCATGCACCCCCAGCCGCTCCGGTGCCAAATCCCGCAAATGCGCGGCCCCCGCGGCGGCGGGCCAGCGTTTTTGCAGAAGTTGTTGCCCGATGTTGTAAGCGGCGATCCGATGGTTGAAAGCATCTTTGGCCCCGGCGCTCTTTTTGGCTTGGATAGCGCTGTCGGCCACCACCAGGCAGAGTTCGTCGGGAAAGTTGCTCTGGCCTTTGAGTTCAAACGGGAAAAATCCCAAATGCGAAATGGCGCCGATTTTGCTGACCCGAATGGCGGCGTGATCGCCGTTCCCTCCGCGGGAACCGACAAACCACTCCCCCTCCCCGCAAAGATCAATGAAATCGGCGATCTCCACATCCAGCCCGTTCATGGCGATGGCGGCTTCGGCAAACGCAACCACCAGCGCCGAACTGGAGGAAAGCCCCGCTCCCATCGGGATATTGCTGCCCACCAGACAATCCATGCCGGTTAGCCGCAAGTTTGCCGATTCCTGTTGCAAACGCAGCAGGGGCGCGCGGGCGTAGTGGCTCCAATCTCCGGGGGCGTCCCGCAACACCTGCTTCACGGTGTTGGAATCAATGAACTCCAGCCAATCCTCCCAAGAGGTCTCGTCCAACAAATCCCGGATGCGAAAGGTCCGGTCGGGGAACTCCGCATTCACGTTCACCAGATTCACCACATCGTCGTCCCGCGGCGCGGCCGCCACCACGGTCTCCCGGCTGATGGCCATCACGTTGACATCCCCTCCCCGGTGCTCGACGTGTCGCCCCATCAGGTTGATCCGGCCGGGCGCGCGGCAGATGATAACTTCCCGGTCTGCCCCAAAACGTTTCATGAATGCCCGCGCGACTTCGAGCATTTGCATCCGGTGTTCCTCCAGGACTTGCTCGTCCAGCCCGTAGGTCTCACGGAAAACGGCGTCCAACGGACTACCCGACGACTGCAAAAGCCCGACCCATTCGCGCGCCGGTTTGAGGCGTTCCCTCCCGAGCGCTTGCTTGGCCGAAGCCCTCACCCGGCCGGGTTTCCCGCGGCGGGCCAAAACCTCTTCGATCGCCAGCAGTTCACCCGGCGTGTTGAAGGCCATCACCATTTCCGGATCATCCACCGCAACCGAACCAATGGAACGGTTGGCGGCCCGGAACAGGCCCACGGTGTCGGTTAAATACAGTTCCCCCTGTTCATTATCGGGCCGCAACCGATTCAGGGCCTCCCACAGGGCGGAAAATTGATACAGGTAGATGGAGCCGTTGCCGCGCGCGTCGAATGTTTCAATATCGGCCGCCGTCAGGTTTTGATTGCCAACCGCGATGGCGCCCCCGCCGCGCCGCGCCGCTTCAATGTCCTTTTTTTCGACAATCCCCAGGATTTCACCATCCCCGCCCAGCAGCACGCGCCCGGCACCGTCCTTCCCGGAAAACGGGAGGGTGATCATCGACATAACCGGGGATTCGGCGCCTTCGCCGGATTCAAGCAGCCCGCTGATCACCGAAGGATCGACCACTTTGTCCCCCATGGTGATCAACACCCTGCCTTGAAAACCGTCCGCGGCCAAAGACCGGGCGGCCACCAAAGCGGCATGGCCGGTCCCTTTGGCCTCCGCTTGGAAAACAAAACTTACCTCCGGATGGTCGGCGGCCACCGTGCCCATGACCTCCCGCGCCATTTGGCCAACCACCACCAGAAACCGTTTCAGCCCGGCCTGTTTGTAGGAGTCGATGGCCCGCGCGATGGCGGGGCGTCCCAGTACGGGAAAACAGACCTTGTGCGTTTCGGTTGTCCCCATGCGTTTTCCGCGGCCCCCGGCCAAAATAACGCAAACCGTGTCGTTCTTTTCCTTCATGTTTAGATACCTTGACGAATTATCATGAGCGTTCAGCCTTCGCCGATGAAGACCGGCGCGCCGCTTTGCTCCATTGACTCCTGGCCGGCTCGCAACACCCGCAGCACCGCCAAACCGCTTCGACCATCGCTCAAGGGCTGGCGGCGGGATGCAACACACTCCAGAAAATGGCGGCATTCCGCCAACAACGGTTCCTGGTCGGAAATCGGCATCGGGCTGGATTTGCCCGCCTCGGAGGCGGGGCGTTCCCCTTCCCGGTTAATCCGGTGATGGTAACGCACAAGCTTGTGGTCGGCCGCGCAATCATCAAACACCGCCATCCCCCGTTCACCCGCCACCGAGAGGCGCCGCTCTTTGAACGGAAAGGCCCAATCGACGGAAATCCCCGCCGTCAAGCCATCGGAAAACCAGAGAAAAGCGGTGACCGCGTCGGACACGCCCGGCGTCAGGCCGGGGTTTCCACAACAGGAAATTTTTTCGGGCAACCGGCCCGCCAAACGCAAAATCAGCGATACATCATGGGGAGCAAAGCTCCACCAAACGTTTTCTTCGGACCGGATCTTTCCACAATTGAGGCGGGTGGCGGAGAGGTGTAGAAGTTGGCCCAAATCACCTTTTTTCAGAACAGCTTTCAATGCCGTGACCGCCGGGTGGTATTCGAGAATGTGCCCCACCATCAAAATCCTCCCCAGTGACTCGGCCTTCTTCACCATGTCCTCTCCGTCGGCCGCGTTCAAGGCCATCGGCTTTTCCACAAAAACATCTTTACCGGCCTCCAGCGCCCGCATGGTCAAAGCGTAATGGGTCTCCGCCGGCGTGGCCAACACCACCGCGGCCAAGTCGGCCCGGTCCAAAATTTCGTCTGGATTTCCGACCACCTCCACTCCGGGCGCGGATTCCTCCGCATTCCGGCGGCCTTGGGGACTGCGCGCGGAAATCACTTTCAATGACTCTAGCGAGTGGAAATTGCGCGCCAGGTTACGGCCCCAGTTTCCACATCCGATCAAACCAATTTTTGGGTAGTCATTCATTTTATCAATCAACGGCGGCGACTTTGCGCATCAATGGGGTCATGCGTCCACGGCCCAGAAAAGTGAGCAGCAGGGGAAAAAACAGGATTCCGCAATTGAGGATGAGCGCCAGATTCAGTCCGACCCAGAAATAGCCCAGCATGGACAGGACTCCCGCCGATAGGGCAAAAAACCATTCAATGTTTTCCGAGATCGCCGCCAGCAAAGCCGCCGCAACAAGCGCATAAAAAACCGCCAACGGATCGCTCAACACAAAAGACATTCCCGCCACCAAAAAAGCCGGGGCCACAAAACAAATCCGGCGGCGATGCCAAACCAATGTCTGCATGAACAACAACCCGGCAAACACTCCTCCTTTCCAAATCCATAGGGTGAGGCCCGCATCCGATACTTCGGGATCGACCCCAAAGGCATGGTGATGGATCAGAAAAGCCCCTCCCCAACCACGGACAAGATCCATCCAGTTCTGCCAAGTCAACGCACTGTTCCGAATGCTGAAGTCAACCGTGGTCCGGCTGCTGAAAAGCCATTTTCT
>PXDN01000135.1 GCA_003566375.1 Opitutia bacterium | reverse complement strand
CGCCTGACCGACGACTTTTCGGACGCCACCCTTTTCCGCGCGGGCCAGGCGGCGGGAACCTCGCTGGCTCCGTGGCTGCGGGCCGACATCGCCTACCGCTTCACCGAATCCAAAGTCACCTCCGGCAGCTACCGGCACCAGCATCGGGCGGAATTCCAGCTCACCCCGCATCGCACCCTGACCGAACGGGTCGGCGTCAGCTTCCGCAACCGCGTCGAATGGCGCTGGACGCAGGGAGCCGGCCAAGTCAACGAACGCACCCGTCACCGCCTCCAATTCAATTACGCCACGCCCGACTGGCGGCCGTTGCGCGGTCTCTTCGCAAGCAACGAAATCTTTTATGATTTTGACCGGGGGCGGACGTCCGAAAACCGTTTTATCCCGTTGGGCTTATCCTTCCGCCTGCATGACCATGCGTCGTTGAATCTCCATTACATGCTGCGCTCCACCCGCGGCGCGTCCGCCACCTCATGGAGCCAAGCCCACGTGATCGGCACCGGGTTGTCGATCTCCCTCTGAATCAAGAGTCGAAAGCCGCGCGCAGCCGGAGGAAAAAATCTACGGTTTCCGGAAGGGCCACCTCAACCTCCACCCGCTCCCAACCATAGCCCGACTCCAACAGGCGTGTCGCCACGATTTCAGCCGGTTCCCAGTCTGACAAATTCCGGGACACCTCCAGCCGGACGGAGGCGTCGGTCAAGCCCAAGGCCCGTTGAAAACGGAAACGGGCCACGGCGGGATCCCCGGAGGTCGATACAAGGCGGGGCAACTCCCCGACCCCCGCGGTCAGCGGATTCAGGCCGAGCGCATACGCGAGGAGATTTTGCAGTTGCAGCGGCCCGTTTCTGTCATCGGGTTCCCTGCGGTTCTCCGGCAGCGTTTCCCTGGCGGGCCAAGTTGGATAATCGAGCGCGGCTACTTCGAGGGAAAACCCGACTGTCTCTTGGGCACCGCAAAAGGAGGTTACCTCGACGGTGTAAAGACCGGCGTTTTCCGGCGCGGCGGCATCCAGGGTGAAGGTACTGCCGGTGGCCTCCGGCAATTCTTCGCCTTCCCAAAACCATTGATAAAAGAAAGGACCGTTGCCTTCGGCCTCAACCGAGGCGGTCCATCTTTCCCCGGCAAACACGGTCGGCTCCGCCTGGGTAACCACCCGCAATTGGCACTCATCGGGCGCCATTTCCCCGCCGGTGCCGACGCCGAGAAAAGCCCAATCGTTGATGGAATTTCCCTGAAAGCCGGCGAATCCAACCGCCCCGGTCATGTGGCTGGTGTCCTGATGGTTGATTTGCCACTGCGACGGTTCCGCTTCCCCGTCCTCCCATATCCGCAACCGCAATGCCGCCCCCTCGCGCCGAAAACGGAGGTGATACCACGTGCTTTCCTCCGCTTCCAAGGGAGCGCTGGTCAAGGTGGTGAAAGCGCCGTTTAAATACCGGTTGAGGCGGACGGTGCCGGTGTCGCGCCGCGCGTCGATGTAGTAGGCGTTTTCGCTCCCGGCTTCCCCCGACATCAGGATCGGCAATTGAAAGTAGGTGTTGGAGGAAAGGAAACGGACGGAGGTCCTCACCTCCACGTCACCGGAGACAACCTCCGGGAGGTCCCACGCCAAAGCGCGGCGGCTGGAGCCGCCTTCCACCGTGTGCCGCAAAACCCGCGGTTCGGCGACCACCGTCCATTGGCTGGGGCGCCAAACCTCCGACCACCCGGCCGGAGGCCCGCCCGGAGCATCCGCGGAAAAATCGGTGAAAAATTGAGCCGGCGGACTCGACGGCGGCGGCCCCCCCGGCGGTTCCTGCGCCCCCGGGTCCTCACAGTCATCCAAAGCCAACCCCTCCACCCGGTTGTGGGCGGCGCGCGGGTCGAGCAGCAGCGGGATTACCGAGTGCAAGGACTGCTCCATCGGGAAATAAACCGATCCCTCGCCCACCGTTTCGGATTCCAAGGGAAACAAATCCGCCTGCACCGAAACCAGATCGGCTTGGAGGGGATTGAGCAGGTAACCGCAGGGCGGCGTATCCAGAATTTGGTCTCCGGAAGGAGGATCCCAGTCGGCGCCGCCCCAATAGACCGGTCCGCCGATGCCGTCACCGCCGCGAACGGTGGCCAAAACGGCGGCAATCTCTTCCGTCCGCTCCCGGTGGAAGCGCAGAACCTCCAGCACGGTCAACACCTGCAACTCGGCGCGGGCTTGGGGAGTGGAACCAAAGGTTTCGATCAACATCCCGATGCTGTGGCGAAGACCGGTCACGTTGCGCAAAATGCGCTCGTCTCCCCCTCCCGCGCCGCCGGGTGAACCATAAACCCGCGCGGTGTAGCCAACCTTCCGGATGGCGGGAAAGACATGATCCTCAACCAACTCCTCACTGAGCTGCCGGATTTCGGGATGAACGTTCAAGTTGCGCGGCCAGGAAAGTTCGAGGCGGGGGATTTGGTCGGGATTGTTCGGCGTGCTCGGGCCCTCGTGGGCATCAACAATGATATCCGGGGTGAAATCGCGGAAGACCATTCCCATGGCGCGGGCCTCGGGCGTGGACAAGGCGAGGTGGTCCCGGTTGGGGTCCACCCGCCCGGCGTTGCCACGGGTGTCGGCCACCCGACCGTCGGGGTTGGCGGTCGGGATAAAGAGGACGGTGGTGCCGGCCAACTGAGCGGTCAGCTCCGGATCGTCGGTGAAAGCGAGATCGCGCAACAACGTCAGCGCCATCTCCCGGCCCGCCGGTTCGTTGCCGTGTTGACCGCCAATAATCAGGATGGAACGGCCGGCGGCGATCTCCGCGTCGGCGGGTGGCGCCGGGTGGCCGACCCGTGCCAAATGAATCGGCCGATTCTCCAGCGATTCGCCAATAACGGTGAGGGCAACGCGGGGGGAGGCGGCGGCGACCGCCTCCAGAAAAGCCAGTTCCTCCTCGTGGGTGGTGTGGCCGTCGCCCCCGCGCTCTTCAAAACCGGTTTGTGGCGGATCGGCCGCCAGCGTTGCCGACCCGGCGGCCCAAACGGCCCCGCAAACCATGACCAAGGAAACCAAGCGCGGCTGGAGCCAACGAAAGGCTCCGGACGCGGACAATGAAGGAAATAAGGGATTCATCGGATCAAATCATTCCCACGCTCCGTCCAAGGGCATGGATTTCGGAAGCAAGGTTGTTGAAGCCGCCCTCCCCGGGCAAGCAGTTTTGCCCCGTCCTTCCGGCAAATGCTTAGTGCTTTGGAACCTCTGGAAAATCAGGTCGCCATCTTTCCAGAGGCTATGGGATCGTAATCGCTATCGAAATCGGGATCGGGTCTTGGTTTATCCATGCGTAATCAATTAATCTACGGATTATTCATTTAGATTTAGATTTAGATTTAGATAGCGATTTCGATAGGGATGAAACCCTTACAGGATGCCATTCGAGTCAAGTTCACACCATAATGCCAAGCGATGAACAAATTATCCTGCCCCCGGTGGTGCTTGACACCAATATTTTTGTCGGGGCCGGCTTCAATCGCCGGAGTGCCTCGGCGGCCATTGTCGAGGCGGTGCGGGAAGGGCGGCTGCGGATGCGGTGGACACCGGCCACCCGCCGGGAAACCACCT
>PXDN01000018.1 GCA_003566375.1 Opitutia bacterium | reverse complement strand
CCGGTGGAGGCATTCCTGGCCGGCGGGCGCGGGGTCGGTCGGCCGCTCGATCACGCGGCGGTTTCCATTCGCGACGACGACGGCGCGGACGTGCCGCCCGGAACCGACGGGCGGGTGTGGTTGTGCGCAATGTCTTTGTTTCACGGATACGCTGGCGACGGCGGACCGCCCCCCGCCCGCGGCGGATGGTGGGCCACCGGTGACCGGGGCCGCTTGGACCGGGAGGGCTGGCTGACCCTGCTTGGGCGAATGGATGACGTTATTGTGACCGGCGGGGAAAAGGTTTCCGCGTCCGCGCTGGAGGCCCGCTTGGTGGAAAGCGGACTGGTCCGTGACGCGGTGGTGGCGGGCGTGCCGGACGAACAGTGGGGCGAGCGGGTGGTTTGCGCCTGTGAACCGATGGAAGGTGTCGGAGAAAGAGAACTGGTGTCGTGGGTTCGGGAAAATCTGAGCCGCCATTGTGTGCCCAAACAGTGGATATTTACCGCACGGGTTCCCCGCAACGCCGCCGGCAAACCCGACCGGGCGACCCTCCGCGCCATGGTGGTGGAAGTCCCTTTTTAATCCACCCCGGGACGCAGCACCAGGTCGAAAACCAAGGGGAGATGGTCGGAGGAGGTGGTGGAAATGACTTCGGCGTGTTTGACCTCGAAATGATCTGAGACCAGCAGGTAATCGATCCGGCGGTCGGGATTGTCGGCCGGGAAGGTGTGCCCGGGTCCCATGGTTTCTTCCTTCCAAGCGTCGCGCAGGTGCTCGAAGAGTGGTTGCAACTCCTCTTTTTCCGGGGTCGCGTTGAGGTCTCCGAGCAGGATCGCGGGGCCGTCGATTTGGCGCAGCCGGGCCAGTGTTTCAGCGACTTGGATTTGGCGAACGCGGGGATCGCGGCGGTAATCGAGGTGGGTGTTGAAAAGCCGGATGGTTTGCCCGTCGGCCCGCACGGCGATTTCCGGGAAGCCTGGTTTCTGTTCCGGCTCGGTGTCTGCCCGCTGGGGGGTGAGGCGGGTGAGCGGGTGGTTTTGGCTTTCGCGGATCGGCAAGCGGCTTAAAAAGGCCAACCCGTATTCGCGGGCCGGGCGATCTTCCTCGGGATGGGGGATCCGGTAAATCGGCGCGTAAAACACCTCCATGCCGAGCGCTTCGGCGAGGAGGGCGGGCTGGTCGCGCCAGTCGCTGCGGGCGCTCCAATGTTTGTCCACCTCCTGCAAGCCGACGATGTCCGGTTGGGCGTTTTCAATTTCCCGAATGATCCGGTTCACGTCGCCGTGCCCGGCCGCGATGTTAAAGACCATCACCCGCAGACGGGTTTCTGCGGCGACCGCCGGAATGGAAGTGAGAAGAAATGCCGAAAGCAACATGAGAGCGGTTTTCATGGTGTTGTGAAAGGAAGGTGCGACCACCTTGCGTCGGCCGGGATGAAATGACAAGGCCCGGATTGATCGGACCCCGCCAGCTGGCGCATGGCGGTTGTCCGGTGGGATGGCGGATCGCGGGGATGTAAGTGGGAGCGCCACGCTTCAGACAGGCATGCGGTGTTGTGGGTTGCCCGCGGGCTTCCGTTTCGCCGTCTGAAGGCTGGCGCTCCTTTATCAGCGATCCCCGGCGTGTAAGCGGGAGCGTCCCGCTTCAGCGGACGGCATGCGGTTGACAAGCGGTTACTTCGGGGCTTCCGTTTCGCCGCCTGAAGGCTGGCGCTCGTGTGCTTGGCGAGAAGCGGTGTGCAAAGGGAGCGCCCTGCTTCAGGCGAGAATGCATGAGAGTGGTGACAACTTCGGGTTGCCCGCCGCGACTTAACCGCCCTCCGGTTCCGGGCAACGGGGCAGGCGGATGCGGAAGGTGGTGCCGTCCGTGCCGGTGGCCACCAGTTCCAAGGTTCCCCGGTGCCCCTCCACAATCCGTTTCACAATTGGAAGGCCAAGTCCGGTGCCCTCCTGGCGGCCGGTCAGAAAGCGCTCGAAAATCCGCCCGCGCAGGGGCGGGGGGATGCCGCTGCCGCTGTCGGTGATTTCGATAACCGCCTCCCGGCCGTTTTCCTCCGCCAGGGTCAGGGACATCCGCCCGCCGGTTTTCATTGCCTGCAGGGAGTTGAGCATCAGGTTGAGCAGGGCTTGTTGCAATTGGCCTTTGTTCCCCTCCACCCAGATCGGTTGCAAGGGCGGCTCAAATTGAAGATCGGCTCCGGCTTGGGCGAGCTTGTGCCGCACCAGCAGCAAGGTGTCGCGGACCATTTCGGTTGTGTTCAGCGGGGTGAAGGCTTCTCCGGTCGGTCGGCTGAATCCGAGGATGTTGGTGATGGTTTCCTCGAGTTGGTTCAGTTTTTCGTGAATGATTTCAAGGTCGCGCTTTCGCGGATCCCCATCGCCAAAGGAGAGATTGAGGGATTGGAAGAGCAGCTTCAAAACGGTCAGGGGATTGCGGATCTCATGGGCGATCTCGGCCGCCAGCAGACCGAGCACGGTGAGCTTTTCGCTTTGGCGCAAGGTTTCCTCGCTGCGCATGACGCGGGCGTAAAGGCGGGCGTTCTGGATGGCGACCGCCCCGAAACCGGCCATGGCTTGGACGATCCGTTTCTCCTCGTTGGAAAACCGGTGGGGCCGCGCGGTGTAGAGGTTGAGCACGCCCAGGGGTTCCCCCTCGAAGAAGATCGGGGTGCAGAGCAGCGAAGCGAGTTTTTCCCGTTGGGCCATGGCAAGGAGGGCAGCGCTTTCCTCGGTGCGCAGCAAATCCCGCACCTCCACCTGGCGCCTCCGTTGCACGGCCAGGCCCACGGAACTCTCCCCGGGCGACAAATCGGGGTGACTGGTTGAACACCCGTCCGGCAACACCGCCACCCGCGGTTTCAGGAGTTCCTCTCCGGGAGAGAGAAGCAGGATGGAGGCGAGGCGGCAGTCGCTGAGCGGCAGCGCGGCGCGGGCGATGGTTTCCAGGATGACCGGGAGATCGAGCCGGGCGAGCAGCGACTGCCCGGCGGTCAACACCGCTTCGAGCTGTCCGGCTTTGTTGGTTAATTGTTCGATGCGCCAACAGTTCGCCGCCACGCGGGCGGCCTCGGCGGTGAGCTGTTCGCACCACGCCAGCAGCCGGTCGTCAAACGCGGCCGGTTTGTCCGACTCCAATACCAGTGCCCCGACCACTTGATCGCCGTCGAGCACCGGAATGACGAGCTGACTTTGGGAGGTTTCGCGGAGGGGCTGGCAGCGGGGATCGACCGGGAAGGTGTCGAGGCGGACCGGTTTGGCGTGCAGAATTGACCAGCTGATCCAACCTTCTCCGGGCGGGACGCGCGGGAGTGGAACTTCCGGCAGGGAGCCGTGGCAGGCCTCCGCTTCCAAACAACCGGTGTCCGGATCGAGCAACAGGACGGCGCCGGAATCCGCGCCCGTCAGCGCGGCGGCCTCCCGCAGAAACAGCCGCATGGCCTCGCGGGAGTCCGCCACCCGGCCGGTCAGGCGGCTGATCCGGTAGAGAGCCCGCAGAAGCGGGGGCGGCAAATCATCATCGTTGTTGTCATCGGCCTCGGACACGTTGCCAGCCAATCCGGTTTACGGCGGTTGACAACGAGAAAGCGGAGGAAAGGCGGAGGGAAAGGCAGT
>PXDN01000367.1 GCA_003566375.1 Opitutia bacterium | reverse complement strand
CCCACCAGAAGCGCTTTCGTTGCGTTTTCCGTGCAGATGGAGTGGCCGTGGCACCTGCCGGTCGGACCTAGTCCCACCGATTTCGTGCGGTTTGACGAGGAGACGACCGGGTTGCAATCCGCTCCCTATCCGCCGAGTCCGAATGCCCGCTTCGCCTTTTACCACCTCGCGGTCCCCCGTTGAACGGGCGCGTTGTTCAATCGAGATTTTCCAAGAAATCCATGACTTTTTCCACCAACAAACGCGGATTCACCATTCTGGAACTGCTGATCGCCACCGGAGTGACGGTAATCGTGGCCGGCATCATGATAACCATCGTCTCCAGCGTGCTCACCGGGTGGAACCGTTCCTCCGGCTCCCTCAGCACCAACAGCCAGGCCCGCCTGGTGCTCGACGTGCTGGCCGATGATTTTCAATCCGCCCTTTACCGGCCCGACGGCAACGTCTGGATGGCCGCCACCATTGAAAACCGCAACACCCTGACCAGCCCCGGCAACAACGGGCACCAGTGGGAAGACGGCAACCACCGCAAGCCGGACGGGAACGACAGCATCAATCTCATGGACGGAGCTCGCCCGGTCGATTTGCGGGAGGCACGTTTCGGGTTTGGCGGGGTATGGCTGCGTTTCTTCACCAGCCGTTCGATTTTTGAAGCCAGCGAGCCGGTGCCGGTGGCCGTCTCCTACAAAATCCTCCGCCGCCAGCCGACCACCGCACCCAACGCCGAGTTTGTCTACACCCTTTACCGTTCGGAAGTGCGGCCTTACCGCAGCCATGCCAATCCCGGCGATCCCAATAACCGGCCCGGCGTTCTTGAGGCTGGTTTTGACTTGAACCCGAACGTGGCGAACAACCCGTTTTACACGTTTTCCTCCGCCGATAACAATCAGACCAATGCCGGTGATCCCTTCAGCGTGACCCGGCCCAACCGCAATTCGGTGCTCGCCCAGGACGTGATCGACTTCGGGGTGCGGTTCTACAGCCGCACGGGCAATCAGTTGACATTGCTGTACCCCGTTGGCGAAACCGGGAACGACTTGAATTTTTTCGCGGTTGAGGATCAATCCGCCAATGCCTTCCTGAACGGCGTTACCGAGCCGCTTCCCGACGTGGCCGACATTTTCGTGCGCATCCTGACCCCCGAGGGGGCCAAGTTGATCCGGAATTACGAAAACGCCCCGGCGGGAACCCAGCATCCGCGCGACTGGTGGGCCATCGCCGAGGAGCATTCCCAAGTGTTCACCCGCCGCATCAACATCCGCCGCTGATAAAGGTGATAGGGGTAGAGTAGAACAAGCAGCGATTTTCCCATGAGGTTTTCCAACCAGCACAGTTTAAACAGCCATCAAAACCGGACATTGTGTGGAAGCGGCTTCCAGCCGCTTTGGCCAAAAGATAAAAAGCGGCTGGCCTGCGACGAGATCAGTCAAGTCGAAGCCGCTTCCACGTCAGGGCGTGACTCTGGCTTTGCCCTGATCATCACCCTGACCCTGATGGCGTTGGTGGTGCTGGTTCTGCTCAGCCTGACCATCGTCACACGGGTGGAGACCACCGTGGCCGGCAACACGGTCAAAATCGACCAAGCCCGCGAAAACGCCCGCCTGGCCCTCAACGTCGCCATCGGCGAGTTGCAACTGCACGCCGGCGCCGACAACCGCATCACCGCCCCGGCCAACATCACCGACACCAGCCCGCCGCCGGCTCAAGAGAGCCAACACATGCCGAATCCGTATTGGACCGGTGTGTGGGAACCGACCAATCCCGGCGATCCCTACTCCCAACTGCGGTTGCGCAGTTGGCTGGTCAGCGGCAACAGCAACCACACCGGTGCCATCCAGGCTAACGAGGGGCACATCACTTACCGGGCCAACAACTGGAACCGTCAAGGGTCCGCCGCTCCTTCCGATACCTCCATTTCAGTTCCATGGGACACCAATGACGGGGTGACCCTTGTTGGTGCCGGATCCACCCGCAAGGCCGAGTCCGGAACCAATGCCAACAACGTTTACTCCCGCAATGTGCGCGTTCCCCTGCGCCCGATCACCGCCCAGCGGGTGCCCGGTTTTCCCGCCGCCCAGGAACGGGTGCTCGGCGCCATGGCTTTCTGGGTCGGCGACGAGGGGGGGAAGGCCGATGTTTCGGTTTACGACCGCAGCGGGGATAATGTCGATTTAGGTCCAATTGACCAGAGATTGACCGGCTTGCTTTCCTCCCAGTGGACCAATGTGCGGGATGTGAACGGAGCTTTTGTTTCCAATAATTTTGAGAATCAATTCGCCGGATTTTCCCGCACGCCCGCCGAACTCATGAGGTTGGTTGACTACAATCAGACCGTGCCGCTGATGACCGTGCCCGCAGCTGGAGCCACGGACCGGCGGCTCAACGCCCGCAAGGAAAGGTTTCACGATTTGACGACCAATACCCGTTCGTTGTTCACCAACCCGATCGACAGTCGCTTGAGGGTCGATCTCAGCGCCCGTTCGGGGACGAGCTACAACTTCTCCAACTTCACCGGAGGCAACACCCTGCAGGCAGGGGCTTTCCCCACCATCTTTTCCTTCCTGGAAGAAAGTAACAATTTTGTGGCCGGACCGGAGAACAGCCCGCTAAAACCTGCTTGGACAATAGCCGACTCTCCCGGCCGCCATCCGGTCATCACCAAGTCGATGTCCTCTTTCCGCTTCTACAATGAGGAGGTCGCTGAGGATCAGTATGTTTTGCACATTGACGGGATTTTCATCGTCGAGTTGTGGAACCCCTACACCCACGCCTTGGATCTGGACGGGGTGGATTTGGAAATGAATTTTGCGAACCTGCCGGACGTGACCGTGACCACCAATCCGCCGCCCGCCAACCCGACCGGCGTTCCGGTTTCCTTATCGGGGGTGTTTGACGGAATAAATTTTGTTTTGAGCACCGGCAGGAGATACATCGAACCGGGTGAGGTTTTGTATTATCGCGGTGGCGGTGGCGGTGCCATGCTGGTGCCCGATTTGGACTCCTTGGTTTATACCGAAAACACGGGCATTGACACCACCCCAACGCCCGAACCCGATCAACCGCCGGTGCGCCCCACGGTTACGGAATTGTCGATCTCCTCTTCCTCCATCAATGTGAATTTGAGCGCTTCGGGCGTGGCGCTGCAAAGTCACCTGAACATTTCCCAGGGCACAGCCGATGTTGATGTGCCATCGGAAGACGCTTTCCAATTCGCGCTTTATCACGGCTTGGGCGATGAGGCTTCGGGAACGGATATTTTTGATGGTATCGACCCGCGGACGGCACCGGATTTTGACCAAACCGCCAATCCTTATCTCGTGAGCCGGTTGCTGACGTTGGACGACATCACCGATTTTGACGAACTGCCGATCTTTGGTTTGTTTGCCTTCCATTCGGTCACGCCCGTCCGCAACGCGGCCTTCTTCGAACTTCCCCGCTTGGAGCCGCATTCCATCGGCGGTTTACAGCACGCCCGCCTGACGGATATCAACATCACCGCCGGCGTACCGTATGCCTTGGGCGACCCGGCTGCCGTTGATTTAAACACCCTGTTTGACCGGGCGTTCTTTTCCACCCTGCCACGCTCCCCCACCGGCCATCTGAACCGCCCCATCCAACCTTTTCCTCCGTTGGTGGATAATCCCCGCGTCGAGCCGGTTTACCGCGACGACCAACTCCCCGACGACGGCGGGCCTGATATTTTTGACGAGAATCTTGCGGCCATGGATTTCTGGGCCAAAGGCGGATTCAACGTGAACTCCACCTCGGTGGAAGCCTGGGTCGCGGTATTGGGGGGCGTCATCGGGACTTTGGACTTTTTTGACGGGACAGCCGACAGCAATGTCGGCGTCGAGCGCGGAATGTTGCGGTTTCCCCAGTCCGCCGGCACCACCGCCACCTTGTTGAGCGATGTGGTTGCGGCCAACACTTGGTTGCAGAACTTCGACACCTATGACCGGCACATCTTTACCCGCGGCATCCGGAATTTCACTCAACTGCAAATCCGCCTGATGGCGCAAGAGATCGTGGCGGGCGTGCGGGAACGGGGGCGTTCAAACGACGGACCGTTCACCTCCATCGCGGATTTTCTCAGTTGGACCCGCACCGCAGGCGGGTTCTCCGGGCAGACCGTGTTGCAGGCGGCCATTGAGAGGGCTAAACTTAATGAGATTGATATGGCCATCCCCGATCCAGAATCGGGAGGTGCGGAGCCGCCCCGCTACACGCCAACCCATATTACCCAGACCGACATCATGTCGTCGGTCGGCGCGCATTGGACGGTGCGGTCGGACACTTTCCGCATCCGCGCCTACGGCGACAAACGGAATCCCGCCACCGGGGAGATCGAGGCCCGTGCCTACTGCGAAGCCATCGTGCAACGGGTGCCGGATCCGTATCTCGGGACTGGGAATACCGACACCCCCGCCAATCGCATCACGCCGCCCACCCCGTTCGGCCGCCAGTTCCGCATTGTCAGTTTCCGCTGGTTGAGCGCCGACGAGATTTAAGGCAACTTACCGGAGGGGGCATGAAAAGGGTTTCAGAGTCCTTCATCGTCCACCCGGCTGATTCCGCGCGAAAAAGCAACTTCCGGCATGCCAGGGGCCTGTCGGCGGGCTCATGGCACTCCGCCACGCGCCCGAAACGCCGCATCATGAGCAGGGTTTGGGCGCACCGCACATTCACCAGCGGGATTGGAGCCGGATGTCCGCGCCCGCGGTTGGGCATCCCGGATTCCCGCGCCCCGCGCAAGCCCTCATGATTTTCCGTTTAGGAAAAACCGGCGGGAATACACGGCCAGGCCGAGAGGGACGAGGCCCGCCATCAAGGCATGGGCGGAAGGCTCTGGGATGATGGCCAAATCCCAATTATCAATGCCATAGGTCCGGTTGTAGCCGGCACCACTGATAGAGGTGGAATTTCTGGTGTAAAAACCAACTTCAAACGGTGCCCCGGTGACCGATAGATCGGGAAAGGACCCAAGTTCCTCTCCGGTCTGGAGATTGGTGGCATCAAGCCGGAGGAAATCTTCGGGACCAAACGTTTCGGAAAGTGTTACCCAATTCGCGGTGTGGAAATAGGTGATATTGGCCAGATAGATTTCTCCCGCTTGGCGAACGGCAAGGCCGGTGCCGACCGCTCCCGAAGCCGAAACATCCCTCCGGAGATCAAGGGAAAAATCAAAACCCGTGACCGGTCCGCTGACGGAAGGATCGTGGAAAAAACCGTCCAGAAAATTGATGACGGCGGCAACGGAGCGCTGCCCTCCGGGAGCGTTTGGCAGCGAAATCTGCATTTGACGGTAAGCGCCCGGATTACCACCGGTTGCAAGGATTGGGGAAGCGCCTGTTCCTCCATTGACGGAAAAGACCACCGTGTTCCAGGAATTCCCCTCTTCAAAATCATCCGATAGTAACAAGGATGCCTCGGTCACCCGAAAGGACGTGCAGATTAAACCGGAAAAGCCGATGATTAGGAAAAACAATTTGTACTTATTCATCTAACCTAAAATATAAAAAAACATATTTTCAGAATTCCAGTCTTAAATTATTTTTACACAAAAAATGATTTCCGTTTGTTTTTGAACAGTTGCCCGAAGATTTTGTGCGGTTTGCTCAAGTTCGATTTCCAGATTGATCGGTTCGGGTTAATTACTTTCCGACGGGTTCGGTGGAACCACGAAGAGCGTTTCGGGCCGCAAAGGGATGCCCAATCTTGACCCGGAAGGTTCCCGCTGTTGGTTTTCAAGGCATGGATCACAAACCCTTGCCCAACCTCTCCCGCCGCAAAGCCCTCGCCGCCCTCGGGGTGGGCGGCGCTCTTCTCGCCTCGCGCGGCCTGGCCCGGGCCGGTGGCGAAGCGCCTTCCGCCCCCCGGCTGAAAACGTGTTTCTCCGCCACCGAATTGGGCGACCTGCCGGAAACACGGGAAGGGGACTGGGTGGAAACCGCCGGGTTTCACCGCCCGGGCGACGGCGGCGCCGCGCTCTACCGGATCGCCTCCCCCGGCGGAGAGGAGCCGGACGGCGCCGGGGTGATCGGGCTCGAAAACGGTTTGCGCGCCGTTTTGGAGGAAGGGGAGGCGGTGAATTACCGGATGTTTGGCGCGGTGGGCGATGGGGAAAATGACGATGGCGTGCAAATCAAGCTCGCCCACGAATACGCCATTCGCCGGGGCCTGCCGGTGGTCAATCTTTCCGGCGAGTATTGGATCAAAGAGAGCAACGGCATTCCGATCCAAACCAACGTCCATTGGGGAACCAGCGTGTTCCATCTCGATGAGCGGTTTAACCAGCGCACGGTCCCCCGGTTTGCGGTGCTCAACGATGAACCCCGCCAAACCATCGAGTGGGACGGGGAAACCAAGGCGGCGGTTCTCGCCAAACTGAAGCCGGGCGTGCAAATCATTCCGGAGTTCGCTCCCTGGGCCGGGTGTCTGGTTTCGGTGGTGGATGCCGGAGACCGCATCGGCCTGCGGGCGGGCGCCCGGTTCGCCGGGCAGGGGTGGTCGAGGGAGGAATTGTTTTACGTCGAGGAGGAGGGCCGGATTATCGGCGATATCGCTTGGGGATTTTCGGATTTCACATCGGTGACCGCCATTCCCTGCAACCGGAATTTTCTGGTCATTGACGGCGGCGGGTTTCTCTACTCGGGAGACGACCCCGATGACACCCGGTCGGGCTATTATCACAACGGCATTTTCGTGCGCCGCAGCCGCACCATCATTCGCAACCAATGGATGGGGTTGGAACCGGGGCGGCGCGATGATTCCATGCGCCCGCGCCGCGGCCATTACGTGCTCACCCACGTCTATGACGTGACTTTGGAAAACATCCGCGCCATGCCGTGGGAGCAAAACCGGGCCGACGAATCCCGCCGGGTGGGGGCGGGAACCTACGGGATCGGCGGCGGCCGCATGTTGAACTGCACTTTCCGCAACCTCACCGCCGAAGCCGGCTGGGTCGCCTGGGGGATTTTCGGAACCAACATCAACAAGAATTTCCGCCTCGAAAACTGCCGCCTCAACCGGGTGGATGTTCATTTTCATTGCTGGAACCTGCACATCCGGGATTGCGTGGTCGGGTTCCGCGGCATCGCGGTTACCGGGGGAGGGGATTTGATCATCGAAAACACCACCCGGCACGGAAACCATTTTATCAATTTCCGCCGGGATTTTGGCTCCAGGTGGGACGGGCATATCCGCCTGCGCAACTGCACCCTGCGGCCCAACACCAACGCCGTCTGCGCAGTCCTGCAGCACCGCATGGCCGATTTCGATTACCAATACCCGATCGGGTATGCCCGCAGCGTCAAAGTGGAGGATCTGGTCGTCGATTTCAGCGCGGTGCCCGATTCCCGCGCGGTTTGCTGGCTGATCGACACGGTTTCGATGTCGCAAACCTCGGACGGAACCCGGCTCTTTTTTCCGACCATGGTGGAATTCCGCAACGTTCAGGTGGAGGGACGGCGCCAAGGGGTGCGGTTGATGAAAATCGAGAACCCGGGTGGTTTTGACACGGGGCGCTCCGGCTCGGAAGACGGGAGTTTTTTCGAACCCAACTCGACGCTGCTGTTTGATCGCGTCCAGCTTGAGCAACGGGTTCCGCGCAACCCCGGCGACCGGGAGGCGGCTCATTTTCAACTCGGTGGCGGCGAGGAACAGCCGTATGCGGACAACCGCGCCCTGTATCCGAGGATTGAATTCACAGGCTGTGACAACCTGAATCTTTGGATCGGGCGGTGCGCGGCCGATGTTTCAGTGCGGGGAGGATCGCTCGCTTTCCTTTCCGCATCCGGTCTGCGGGGCGGCTTGTCTCTGGCCGATTGCCACCTGCGCCCCGAATCGGGAGAGGCGGCGGACAGCCTTTGGAGCGTGGAGGCCACCCACGGGGTTCGTTTTACCAACTGCACCCTGCACGCCCCGTTGGTGGCCGGTCGGGCCGACGCCGGCGCGGTCAACCGCCTCGGCATCCTCCGGATCAACGGTCCCGTGCGGCACGCCCACCTGAACACCTCCCTGGCCAACGATCTGGTGGCCCGCCTCCGCGAAAACGGCGAGCCGCCCGCCCCCGCCTTCATCGCCAAACTGAAAGCCCGCCACGGCCTGGAGGATGATTGAAGCGGGTTTTGGGTACTTTCTGTGGACGCGATACAAGCGGCAGGATGGCACCTTCCGGAAATTGACAATGTGCATTCCGTGGCAACAATACATATGGTCCAATGAAAAAACGGGTTACAATAACCTTGGATCCACAAATCCACGACAGGGCCAAGCGTGTTGCGCGGGCACGCAAAACCACCTTGTCGGGTCTTGTTGAATCTTGCTTGAAAGGATCTTCGCTTGAGACAGAGCGGAGCGGCACGTTGGTGGATGAGATGATTGGCAGCGCTTCGCTGCGGGACCCTCCGGAAAATCCGGATCCGCTATTCAACGAGTTGCGACGAAAATATGTCGCGGAATCGGGCAAATGAGCTCGGTAAATTACTGTTTCTTTCCTTTGTTTCGCGCGGCCTCTGTGGCGTCGGTTTTGGCGGGGGTGTTTTTTTCGGGGGAAACCCGGTTGTCCGGCGGTCAAGAACCGCTGACGGACGCGGAGTTTTTCGCCAAGCTGGATCTTGACCGGGAAGGCCTTGGCGCGGTCCGCCGGGCGGTGCGGAGCGGGGATCACGCGGAGGCGCGCGCGGAACTGGCGGATTATTTCCGCAACCGGGAAGGTGTTTTTCATCCCATCGACCCGCGGGCGCCGACCAAAGGAATTGCCAATGCGGACCGGAAACTGCGGGCGGGGCGGCTTTTGGTGGACCGGACGGGGTCCTGGGATGCGGAGTTGTGGTCCGGCGGCGAGTTTGACTGGGAACGGGCGGAAATCCGCTTCAAGGAGCGGATGTATTTTTTCGAGAGTTTGGCCGAAGCCGCCGCCTTGGAGGAAAGCGGGGAAATCGCGCGGGAGTTGGTCAACCTGATGCGGAGTTTTGCCCACCGGTATCACAGCCCGGAGGAACGCGGCGGCGGCATGTGGGCGACCATGAACGTCGGCATCCGCATGCGCACGGGATGGCCCGCGGCCTTTTTGCGGTTGCTGGATTCGCCGGCTTTTGGAGATGACGATCTGATCCTGTTTCTGAAGTCGGTGTGGGATCAGACCGACTACATCCGGCGTCATCCCAGCGAAACCTCGAATTGGCTGACGTTTGAAATGTCGGGCCTCTTCACCTCGGGCGTGGTGTATCCCGAATTCAAGGACGCGCGCGAATGGCGGCGTATCGCCAGTGAAACGGCCGTTCACGACATGGACATCGGCTGGCTGCCGGACGGGGTGAGCATTGAGCTTTCGCCCGAATACGGACGGTTCTTTTCGAATTTTTATTTCATTTATGATTTGGCCAAGCGGACCGGGAGGTTGGATGAATTCAACCTGCGGGAGTTTCCTCCCAAAACCGAGGCGCCGTTTGCCGCCTTTCTCAAGATCATGGCGCCGGACCGGCTGGCCCCGGCGGTAAACAACAACCGCCCGGCGGACGTGGTCCAAATCCTGGGGCAAGGGTTGGAGCGGTTTCCGGAACGGGACGATTTTCGCTGGATTGTTACCGGCGGGCGGGAGGGGGAGCGGCCGGAGTTCGCCTCGGTGCTGATGCCCCACGCCGGGTTTGCGGTCATGCGGGGAGGCTGGGAGCGCGGGGATCACCTGCTGTTTTTTGATTTCGGGCCGGTCGGCTACCGGCACGCCCACCAGGACGGGCTCAATGTGATGCTGTGGGCTTACGGGCGGCCCCTCCTGTTTGATCCGGGCTTGGGAAACTACGATTACAGCCATCCACTGGTGAATTACGCGGTGGACACCTTTTCGCACAACACGGTGCTGGTGGACAACCGGCCCCAGCGCAGGCCGTGGTATGACAATCCCCATCCCCGGCGCATGCCGTATCAAAAACAGGAAAATTTCCGGTGGGCATCCACGGAAACCCTCGATGTTGCCGCCGGCGTGTACGACGGGGCTTACGGATTGCCCGGGGTGAGTGACGCCTACCCGTATTCCGAAGGCAGCAACTTCCGGGAAGGCTGGGGGCACCCGGCCGTCCACCATCGAAGATTGTTGTTTCTCCGTCCCGACATTTTCGTGGTGGACGACACCCTGGTTTCACAAGACGGGGAAGCTCATGACTACGACTTGCGCTGGCACCTCAACAGCCCGCGAACCGAAACAACCGGCCTGGCCGTGGCCACCCGGGATGACGGCTTGCCCAATTTGGAGGTGGCGCCTTTGTTGACCGATGGATTGGAAGTCCGTTCGACATCGGCCCAAATGGAGCCGGAAATTCTCGGTTGGAACGCCGTGGATCCGCTGAATCCGCGTCCGGCCACCACCGTGCAACACTTGCAAAGCGGAGAGGGAACCGTGCGCTTCCTGACCCTGCTGTTGCCCTTGCCCGAAGGCCGCTCGTCCCTCCTCCGCAGCCATGCCGCGGCCGGGGATTCCACCCATGAAATCACCTTGCGCGATGGCCGCCGCCTGAGGTTGACCGCGCCGTCCGATCCCGCCGAGGATTTGTCGGCCGTCTGGTTGGACTGACAAAATTAATCCGGTGGTGTCGCTCGTGCCTCGCTCAACCACCGGCCCGCCCTGAGCACGCCGAAGGAGCTACACGCTGGGAACCCTCCGGGTTCAATGGAATCGGGAACTGGTTTCACGTCCGGTCAAGCTGTTGGGGCGCGGGTTCCGCGGGGGATTCGTCTCCCACGTCGCGGGCGGCCAGAACCTGATAGCCGATCAAGCCGCTGATCAAACCGATGACCAAACTCAGGCCCAGCAGCAGGAGCATGGTTTGCCCGCGTCCCAGCGAATACCGGTCGCGGACGAAGCGGTCGATCAACGGTGATAAAATCAGGACGGAAATCATGGCGATCACCGCCCCGATGCCGATGGCGCCGCCGATGAGGGAGGGTGTGGTTTCGGAAAATTCAGGCATGTTGTCAGCTTGGCAAAAATTCCCTCTTCGTTCAACGGATTCCACACGGGTCAACTCGCGTGGAATCCCGAAACCGTCACCGGCTGGATTTATTTTTTGGGGGAAGGGGGAGTTCCCCCGACCGCGAGTTCCAAAGAGCGCAGATCCTTTTCCCCGAGTTTCCGCACCGCACCGGCCGGGATGCCCCGCACCGTCAGATCGCCGATGCGGAACCGCTTCAACCGTTTGACATGGAAGCCGAGCGCCTCAAACAGGCGGCGGATTTCCCGTTTGCGCCCGTGGTGCAGGTGGACCTCCATGGTCGATACCCCGTCGCCGCGGTCGGGACCGAGGGGGAACGCGCGCTCGGCCCGCAAATGTTCACCTTCCGTTTCCACCCCCCGCAGAAGAAGGGGGATTTTTTCCTTGGGAAACGGTTTGTGCAAATGCACTTGATAGCGCTTCACGACCTGGCTGGCGGGGTGCATGATCCGGTTGGCCAAGTCGCCGTCGGTGGTCAAAATCAGCAGGCCCTCACTGTTGAGGTCAAGCCTGCCGGCACAGAAAAAGCGCCGCCCTTCGTATTCCTTGGGCAACAAATCGTAAATGGTGCGTCCGTGGTGGGGGTCCCCGTGGCTGCACAAATATCCTGTCGGCTTGTTCATCAACAAGGTGACGCGCGCGGCCTTGTCGGGTGAGAATCGCACTCTTCTGCCGGATACCGTGACGCGGTCTTGGTCTGGATCGATTTTGCGGCCCAGTTCGGCCGTTTTTCCGTTTACCAAAACCTCGCCGTCCAGAATCAATTGCTCGGCCGCCCGGCGGGAAGCGATCCCGGCGGCGGACAGAAATTTTTGCAAACGCATTTCTTCACCCATGTGCCTGATTGTTTGGATAACGCCGCCTTGGCAAACTTCTTTTCACGCAAAGCGCCTCCCGGTTCAAAGGGCGCGCAGGCTCTCCTGAAAAACCGCGCAGGCTTGATCGAGGTCGTCTCCCGCGTGGGCCGTGCTGATAAAGCAGGTTTCGAACGGGGAGGGGGCCAGGTAAACACCCCGGCGGAGGCACTCGTGAAAAAACCGCTTGAAGAGGGAGGCGTCCGATTGGGTGGCCTCTTCGTAATTGGTCACCGGATGGTCCGCGAAAAAGATGGAAAACATCGAGCCGGTTTGCGGGACTTGCAAGGGCAGCCCTTTGGTTTTGGCCGCCTCCAGCAAGGCGTCGCGCGCCTGTTGGCCGAGTTTTTCCAACCGGTCATACGGTTGCTCCGCGCGCAATTTTTGCAGGGCGGCTATCCCGGCGGCCATGGCCAGGGGGTTGCCGCTGAGGGTGCCGGCTTGGTAAACCGGACCGTCCGGGGAGAGCCGGTCCATGATGTCGGCGCGCCCGCCGAAAGCGCCGACCGGCAGCCCGCCACCAATGATTTTTCCCATGGCGGTCAGGTCGGGGATCACGCCGGTCACTTCTTGCACGCCGCCCGGCGCCAGGCGGAAGCCGGTCATCACTTCGTCAAAAATCAATACCGCTCCCCCTTCCGAGCAAAGGTCGCGCACGGCTTGCAGGTAACCGGGGCGGGGCGGGATGAGGCCGACGTTGGCCGGATACGGCTCCAGAATGACCCCGGCAATCCGGTCGGGGTTTTGGGCAAAGGCCGCCCGCACGCTCTCCTCATCGTTAAAGGGCAGAACAATGGTGTCGCGGGCGACCGATTCCGGAATGCCGGCGCTGTCGGGCTGGCCGTGGGTCAGGGCGCCGGAGCCGGCTTTGATCAACAGGGAGTCCACATGCCCGTGGTAGCAGCCGGCGAATTTAATGATTTTGGGGCGCCCGGTGTGGCCGCGGGCCAGCCTCACGCATGACATGGTGGCCTCGGTGCCGCTGTTGCACATGCGGACTTTTTCGACGGAAGGCACCATGCCGGTGATCAATTCCGCCATCGTGACCTCGCGGGGATTCGGGGTGCCGAAACTCGTGCCGTCGGCCAGGGCGGCTTCCAGGGCGGCGCGGATTTCCGGCGGGTTGTGCCCGTGAATGGCCGGTCCCCAGGTGCAGACGAAGTCAATCAGGGAAACCCCGTCGGCGGTGATCAGGCGGGCACCCTCCGCCCGTTCGGTGAAGAAGGGCGTGCCCCCGACGGAGCGGAAAGCGCGCACGGGGGAATTGACTCCGCCCGGAATGAGTTTCCGCGCTTGGGAAAAAAGTGTTTCGGATCGATTGGCTGACGTCTCCATGCGCCTGGCAGTCCAACACGGCCCGGCAACGCTGGCCAGTCTTTTGGGCCGCGGGCGGGATGCGAAAAATCACCTGGAGCGGGCGGGGCCGAAGGCGGCTTTCCACCAGCGCGGAATCAGTAATAGTCCGCCTGCCGTGAAAAGGAGGGTCAGGGTCAGGGATGCCCCCGGTGGCGAGACAATCAACCGCCCGAGCCCGGCCAGCAGCAGGAAGAGCGAGAGGGAGCAAAGTCCCATGGTGGCGAGGCTTTGTTTCAAGTTGTCCAGGGAACGCCTGTCCGTGATTCCCAGGGTTTTCTCGGTTTCGCTCCACCAGCCGACCGGTTTCACCTTGCGGAAAAATTTGCGCAGCACCTCGGGATCGGTCCGGGGGAAGAGCAGGGCGCCCGCCACCGCCGACGCCATGGCAAGGCCGCCCATCACCACCAGCCGTATCCACTCTTCGGAGAAAAACGCGGCCCAGCCGCCGGCCACCGCCCGTTCGGCCGCCGATTCGCGCCAGGCCTCCGTTCCAATTTCACCGCCCAGCCACAACAACAGCGGAGCGGCCAGCAGGCTGAGCAGGATGGCGGTCAGCTCGGAATGAAGATTGATCCGCTCCCACAGCCAGCGCAGCACCAGCACCGGCCCCACCGCCGCTCCGAAAAGCAGGGAGATGGTCCACGCTTGTTGGATGGAATCGAGATTGGCCATGACCACCAGGGCGATGGCCACGAGAAGCAGGTTCGACAACCGGGCCACCAGCACCAGTTCGCGGTCCGATGGTTCGCGCTTCCGCCATTGTTGGCAGATGGCCCGTTTGTAGATGTCGTTGCTCCAATAGGACGCGCCCCAATTCAGATGGGTGTCCAAGGTCGAGGCCAGCGCCGCCAGCATGGCGGTCAGCATCAGGCCCCGAATGCCGGTCGGCAGTAAATCGTCCATGCCGGTGGCAAACAGGATTTCCCGCGCCGCGGTAAAGCCGCTTTCTCCGGCATCACTCAAATCAAACGGATAGATGATCAAAATCCCCACGCCGATCACCATCCAGAGCAGCGAACGGAACAAGATCTGCAGCCAAGTGAAAACCACCCCCGCGATCCGGGCTTCCCGGTCGGAAACGCAGGCCATGGAACGCTGGGCGAGGTAGCCGGTGCCGTCGCTGTTGATTTGCACGAACCATTGAATCGCCACCACCATCAGGAACGGCAACAACAGCTCCCCCGGCGGCGGCCAAAACGAGAGCAACCGCGAAGCCTCCTCGGGGCCGTAGAGGCTCACCACGCCGTCGCGCAGTCCGCCCAGTTCCCGCACCCGCTCGTGGGTCAGGACATACCAGGCGTAAAACGCGGTTCCCAACAGCATGATGCCAAACTGCATGACATCGGTGGAAATCACGCCGCGCAACCCGCCGGTGGTCGAGTAGAGGGCGGCAAAACCGAGAATGAGCCCCACGCTGATCAGGTTGTTCACGGTGGTTTCGGCTCCGCTCAACCCCTCCGCCGGGCGACCCAGCTGTAATCCGGAAGTTTCAATCAGTCCGGTGAGAAATCCATACAGCTCCGGCGGCAACCAGAGGTGCCATGGCAAAAAGATCTCCGCCACCCGCACCGCCGCGAACAGCACCCAGGCCATCACGATACAGTTGAAAACGGTCCCGTAAAACAAAGCTTTCAACACCCGCAGGGTCAGCACCCCTTTTCCGCTGTAGCGCAGCTCGGTGAACTCGGCGTCGGTCAACACCCGAGCCCGCCGCCACATTCCGGAGAAGACAAAGGCCAGCAGCAAAAACGCGAGCGCGTAGATCCACATGCGCCACAGCGCGAACACCCCGGCGGTGGCGATCAGGCCGGTGACCAGCAGGGGCGTGTCGGCCGCGAACTGGGTGGCGGCCATGCTGACCCCGGCCCGCCAGCCGCGGATGGTGCGGCCGGCCAGAAAGTATTCGGTGAGATTTTGCGAAGCCTTCCGCCGGGCTCGGAAACCGGCGGTGATGGACCACGCGACAAAAGCGAGCACTATCAGGAGATCCAGCATGAACCCGGACTCTGGCAAAACCGCGGCCGCCTGTAAACACCGGGAATGTCAGGCCGCGAGTCGGCAATCCGGGCCAAAAGTAGCTGCCAGACCTTCCGCCTATCGGCGTGACATGCTCGGTCGGCAGTCCGGAGTCCTGGCGCGTGGGCGCGCCGGTGTTGCGGGCGGTGTT
>PXDN01000262.1 GCA_003566375.1 Opitutia bacterium | reverse complement strand
GGTCGGATCGGCCGGCTCATCTTCCGCTCCATCGCCGAGCAAGGTTTGCTGGGCAGCGAAATCGAGGTTGTCGCCATCAACGACTTGGTCGGCGCGGACAATTTGGCGTATTTGGTAAAATACGATTCCACCCAGGGACGTTTCCAAGGAACGGTCTCCAGCGAAAAATCCTCGCCCTCCGCCGCCGAGGACGACGTGCTGGTGGTCAACGGCCACAAAATCCGTTGTCTCTCCATCAAGGAAGGCCCGGCCGCGTTGCCGTGGAAGGAGCACGGCGTGGACATCGTGATCGAATGCACGGGGCTTTTCACCGATTCGGAAAAAGCCAAGGGCCACATCGAGGCCGGCGCCAAGCGGGTGATCATTTCGGCTCCCGGCAAGGGCGACGTCAAAACCGTCGTTCTCGGGGTCAATGACGACGAGTTGTCCAAGGACGACCTCATTATTTCAAACGCCTCCTGCACCACCAACTGTCTCGCTCCGGTGACCAAGGTGCTGCTGGAGAATTTCGGCATCGAGGAGGGTCTGATGACCACCGTCCACGCCTACACCGCCACCCAGAAAACGGTGGACGGCCCTTCCCGCAAGGATTGGAAAGGTGGGCGCGCGGCGGCCATGAACATCATCCCCTCCACCACCGGCGCGGCCAAGGCCGTCGGTCTGGTGCTGCCGTCGGTCAAGGGCAAGCTCACCGGCATGTCCTTCCGGGTGCCGACCGCCACCGTTTCGGTGATCGATTTGACCGTGCGCACGGAGAAAGAAACGACCTACGAGGAAATCTGCGCCAAGATGAAGGCGGCCGCCGAAGGCCCGTTGAAGGGGATTCTCGAATACACGGAGGATGAGGTGGCTTCCTCCGACTTCATTCACAGCCCCGCCTCGTCGGTCTTCGACGCCGGGTCCGGCATCGCCTTGAACAACCGCTTCTTCAAGCTGATCGCCTGGTATGACAACGAATGGGGCTACAGCAACCGTTGCGTGGACCTCATCAAAAAGGTGGCGAAATTTCTCTGATTGATTAACCCAACAAAGGGACCGTCCGCCGGTTCGCGGCGGGCGGTTGCCTGTTATTTTTACCCGGTTTTATTCCGGCTCGGGATTTTGTGCGATGGAAGGTATTAAAACGATCAAGGACATTGATGTGGCGGGCAAGCGGGTGCTGGTCCGGGTTGATTTCAACGTGCCGTTCGACGCCAAGGGCAAGGTATCCGACGACACCCGCATCGAGGGGGCGTTGCCCACCATCCGCGACCTGCTCGGGCGCGGGGCCAAGGTGATTCTCCTGAGCCATCTCGGGCGTCCCAAGGGGAAGCCCAACCCGAAATATTCCCTGCGCCCGGTCAGCGCCGCTTTGGCCGAAAAGCTGGACCAACCGGTTCTGTTTTTGGAGGAGAACCACGGACCCGACGTGGAAAAAGCGGTGGCGGCCATGAACGACGGCACCGTGGCCCTTTTGGAAAACGTCCGTTTCCACCCCGGCGAGGAGGCCAACGACGCGGAACTGGCTGCGGCCTTCGCCCGTCTCGGGGAGGGTTATGTCAACGACGCCTTCGGCACCGCCCACCGCGCGCACGCCTCGACCGAGGGGGTTGCCCGCCATGTCGCGGTCAAGGCCGCCGGTTACCTGTTGGAAAAGGAGCTGAAGTTTCTCGGTGAACAGACCGACAAGCCAACCCATCCGTTTGTGGTCATTCTCGGCGGCGCCAAGGTGAGCGACAAGATCAACGTCATCAACCGTCTGCTGGAAAAAGCCGACGCCATTTTGATCGGCGGGGCCATGGCCTACACGTTCCAACTCGCCCAAGGCCGGAACATCGGCAACAGCCTGGCCGAACCGGACAAGGCCGATGTGGCCCTGGCGGCCCTGAAGAAAGCGGAGGAGCGCGGGGTGAAATTCCTGCTGCCGGTGGACAATTTGATCACCGACAAACTTGATTTTGCCAACGGCGCCATCGGTGACACCCGCATGGCCAACAGCGAAGAGGGCATTCCCGACGGCTGGGAAGGTGTGGACATCGGGCCCGCGACCATGGAACTCTTCAAGCGGGAAATTGCCACCGCCCGCACCGTTCTCTGGAACGGCCCGATGGGGATCTTTGAAATCAAATCCTGCGCCGGGGGCACGTTTTCCATCGCGGAAGCGGTCGCGGGCAACCGGGATTGTGTTTCAATCATCGGCGGCGGTGATTCGGTCAAGGCCCTGAAACAAAGCGGGCACGCCGACAAGGTCACGTTCATCAGCACCGGCGGCGGCGCCAGCCTTGAATTTCTGGAAGGGAAAACCCTCCCCGGAGTGGCGGCGCTGCGCGGGGATTGAAGCCGGCCTCCGCCCTTTTCGTGTTTACGATTGCCACTTGAACATTTCCGCCGGCGGAGGAACCAACCGCCGTCGGCCCATCAAACAAGATTCACATGCGCAAATTTCTCATCGCAGGAAACTGGAAAATGAACAAGACCGCCGCCGAGGCGGCCTCGCTGGCCAAGGAAATCGCCTTGGGAGCCGGGCAACAGCACGGGGTGGATGTCTTGATTTGTCCTCCCTTCACCGCCTTGGCCGCCGCCGCCCGCGCGGTGGAAAGCTCGACCATCAAGGTCGGCGCCCAAAACATGCACCCGGAAACCGCCGGCGCCTTCACCGGCGACATTTCGGCGGAAATGTTGCGGGAGCACTACGTGACCTTTGTGCTCGTCGGCCACAGCGAGCGCCGCTCGCTTTTCAAGGAGGATGACGCCTTCATCAACCAAAAGGTCTTGTCCGCCCTGAAAAACCGCCTCCGCCCGGTGCTTTGCGTTGGTGAAACCCTGGAGGAGCGGGAAAGCGGCGAAACCGCCGCCGTGGTCGAGCGCCAGATCCGGGAAGGATTGGCGGGCGTGGACAAGGACCAGGCCGACCCGGTGGTGATCGCTTACGAACCGGTCTGGGCGATCGGCACCGGCAAGACGGCGACTCCGGAGCAGGCGCAGGAGGTCCATGCCTCGATCCGCAAGTGGCTGGGTGACCTCTGGGGGGATGCGGCGGCGCGGAAGACCCGCATTCTCTACGGCGGCTCGATGAAACCGGCCAACGCCGGTGAACTGCTGGGCCAGCCCGACATCGACGGCGGGCTCATCGGCGGCGCCTCCCTCGAAGCCCGCTCCTTCAACCAGATGGTCGAAACCGCGCTCGAGACCAAAAAGTAGGCGGCGGCTGTCCCGCGCTCCGACGTTCAGCGGGGGGCGATTCGCGTGTCCGGACCGAGTGCCCAGTTGGCAAGTTCGCGCACCGGACCGTGCACGTTGATGGTCAGGTTAATCGAAGGGACCCGGATCGTCTGGTCGAGAGGCTGCCCCTCGAGCGTGATCCGGAGGGGAACGCCGGGTTCCTCTTCCGCCAGGAAATCGAGACGGAATTGTTTCAGCAGGAGATTTTCCAACGCCCGTTCCACCGTGGTGACCTGATCGTGGGCAATGTTGCCGGGAGACATGCCCGCGCTGAACCAGGACCGGTTGGGCAGGCGCAGCCGCCCGTTTTCACCCCGCAGCCGGAGGAGGCCGGTTTCGATTTGCAGCCTTTCGGGAGCGGCCCGCAGCCGCAGCCGCCCGTCGAGAATCCCTTCGCCCC
>PXDN01000031.1 GCA_003566375.1 Opitutia bacterium | reverse complement strand
GGGCGTTCTCACTGCTTTTATTCATGAATTTTATAAATTCCTTTATAGCTGTTTGTTTTTTGCTCCCATACATATTCAAGATAAATTCAGTGTCTACAATACCCCGTTTCCCTGTATATTCATGGTAACTGCTCCATTTATATTCTGACACTGAATCCGCAATGCCTGCCTCTAGTGGATTCTGGTGGATATACCGTAACGCTGTTAGCAGGTATGAGTCATCCTCTACTGCTTCACTTTTATACCTCTCCTGGAACAAATGCCCTACACGCTTATGCCTTCGGTTATATATAAAGACAAAACGTGAAAACAACCTTTGCATTGACAGCGACAGGGATTCCTTTACTTCATGTAAAAGGAGATGGGCATGATTCCCCATTAGGCAATAACCATAAAGCTTAAACCCACTTTTTTCTTTAGTTTTTCTTAATGTGTCGAGAAAATAAACATAATCTGCACTTTCCATAAAGATTTGCTGGCGGTTAATCCCTCTGACCATAACATGGTAGATCCCTGTATCGCTTACTTTTCTTGCTTGTCTTGGCATATTCATCCCCTCCAGGCAGACTATATCAATTTTTTGGGGACCAGACAAGTCCCTGTCCCATTGTCTTTTGTTTGCCCGCTGAAAACGGAGGCTGTGTTACTCCAGCTGATTACGTTTCCCTGCGCGCGCTTTTGCATTTCGTTTCCACCATATATTAAGCTTGTTTGCTCAGTTTTATCCCCCGTCAGGCTTCGCCAGTAATTCAACCCCTTGAAGTAATCGGCGACAACTGTTTTCCCTGCTTTTATTTCAACGGCACTTAGTATTCCTGCCGAATCGATCAGGCAGTCTATCTCATTACCGCTGCTGTCCCGCCAGAAATAGATATGCGGTAGGAGACCCCTATTCAAACGATACTTGAAAAGCTCGGATATAATCATGGTTTCGAAAATATTGCCTTTCAGGTAGTGGGTGGAAAGCTGCTTTTCGCTTTCAATGCCCAGCAGTGAAGAAAGGAGCCCCGGATCATAAAAGTATAGTTTTGGTGATTTAACCAGGCGTTTTTTAAAGTTTGCGTGATGGGGTTGCAGCAGAAAGATGATAAAGCTCGATTCCAGGATTGAAATCCATGCTTTAGCTGTATTATGAGTAATACCGCAGTCATTGCCCAGCGAAGAAAGGTTTAAGATTTGTCCGGTCCGTCCAGCACAGAGCTTTAGGAAACGCTGAAAAGCGCTAAGGGCAGTAATATTTTTGATCAAGCGCACATCCCGCTCGATGTATGTTTGGATGTAATTTGGGTACCAGGTTTCCGGTTCAATCTTTTTGTCGTAGATCCTCGGATACAGACCCTGGAAAAGATATTGCTCGCAACGCTCTGTTTTGTAGCCTGCAAACTTAACTTCCTCGATACTAAGAGGGAGTAGCCTTAGTATTGCAACACGTCCGGCGAGGGTCTGGGAGATTTTTTCATGCAGCAGATAGTTATTGGAGCCGGTCAAAATATAGAAACCAGGATGCTGCTCATTGTCAACAATAGTTTGTATATATGAGAAAAGGTCGGGGGTTCTCTGGATCTCATCAAAAATTGCACCGTCGGGATATGAAGCAAGAAACCCGCGCGGATCACTTAAAGCGAATTCCCTGGTATCAGGATCTTCCAGGGAAGCATAGCTTTTTTGCGGAAATGCAACTCTGGCCAAAGTCGTTTTCCCCGATTGCCGCGGACCGATAACGGACGCCACCGGGAACTTGGTTGCAAGATTAACAAGTTTAGCTTCCATTTGTCGTTTAATCATGAAATAATCAACCAGAATTCTTGTAAATTGTCAATATGATTTACAATTTACAAGGGTATGGTAATCTTACGAAAGTATTATTTGGCGGGCTTGCCAGTGGTTTTTTTGCGTTGCTTTTTCAATCTAATCCCTTTATACTGTTTCAAGCTCCACGGGCAGCTGACTCGCCGTCCGGCTGGTTAATATAAACAACACGATTGATGTAGTATGAATTTACTCTTACTAGATAACCTCAGCCACTAGGTACCACGTACCGGCCCCTGATTCATATTTTTTTTGTTGACAGGTAACGATAAGGCTAAAGGATTTCAAATATTCTTATTGAATTATATTATAATTGAGCATGGATTGGGCTAATACCCAGGATATGGATACCACAAGCTAGTTTTAAGAAACTCTGTTTTAGCTAGTTATTTAGATGGAGGGAGGTAGGATTAATGGGTAGTGTTAAGGATTTACAAATGTTAGAGGAGCCTACACAAAAACAATTCGGAAGAGGCAGGTTTGTTTTTTCCGACCGCTATTCGGTTTTTGACTGGGGGGAAATGCCGGACCAAATTGAACACAAGGGAGCGGCCATCGCTCTATTAGGAGCCTTTTTCTTTGAAAAGCTTGAAGAGATGGGATTTTCTACGCATTATCTTGGGCTGGTGGAAGATAATCAGGTTAAGAAGTTATCTGATATTAAAAGTCCTGTGGATTCTATGGAAGTTGAAATGCTTCAGGTCATCAAACCTGAATTAACGGGCGACCAGTATAATTATTCCACCTATCAGAGGGAAGAAGGCGGATTTTTGATTCCCCTTGAGGTGATTTACAGGAACTCTCTACCGCCGGGATCCAGCGTTTTTAAGCGCCTGGAAACGGGAGAGGTCAAACCGGAGGACCTGGGCCTTAAGGGAATGCCTGTTCCGAACCAGAAGATGGACCCTCCCCTGCTGGATGTTTCCACCAAATTAGAGGTGACGGACCGGTATATCACCTGGGATGAGGCTCGGTCAATATCCGGCTTAAGCCACGCGGAAATCAGTAACCTGAAAAAACTGGCTAATACTGTAAACGAACTGATTACACGGGAATTTTCCCAGATCAGCCTTGTTAATGAAGATGGTAAAATAGAGGCAGGATTTGACCAGCAGCGCCACCTGATGCTGGTAGATGTGCTGGGAACACTGGATGAGTGCCGCTTTACTTTTGAAGGACTTCCAGTAAGCAAGGAGGCGCTGCGGATTTACTACCGGAATACTCCGTGGCACCGGGCGACAGAAGAGGCTAAAGCAAAGGACAGGCAACGCTGGAAAGAAATATGTCCGGTGGCACCAGAACCGCTACCCCCGTGGTTAAAAAAAATGGTCTCTCAGATTTACTGTGCCTGTACCAATGAAATCACTAAAAAAGAGTGGTTTAAGAATACGCCTCCCATTAAAGAGGTTATGTCAGAGATTAAAGGTTACTTGAAGTAGTTTGATCTTTAATGAACGCGTATATACTCCTACATCTATTGCGATTGCTTCTAAATATTTTATCGCCTTGGTGTGCCCGCTCCATAGTTCCATTTATATTAATATTTAAAATTGTCATAAATGCTAGGCAACCCCCTTTCTTTCCATTCTGGAAATTGATGAAAATCTTTACTTTTATTATTTGCGGGATTATAGAAATTATTTAGGCAAAGGTTTTTGTCAAGCAGGCAGGTAGCTGAGCAAAGAAGGTCGAATGTTGTTAATTGGAGTTGCTGTATATTTTAGGAGTTAACAGTACTGGTTCGGAAGAAGGCAATATATTCTCTATCTATCCATAGAGCTTCCACAGCAACG
>PXDN01000108.1 GCA_003566375.1 Opitutia bacterium | reverse complement strand
TCGTGCAACGCGGGCAATTGCTCGGGTGGGTCGGCACCTCCGGGGCGACGGCCTCGGGGCCCCACCTGCATTTGGAAATCCGTTCCATGAACCGGTCCTTTCCCCGCGACGATCCCGGGGAGGACGCAATTCCCGGGCGCAGTTACGGTAACTCGAACGCCACCATCGGAAGCTTCACTTTTCTTCGCTATGATCCATGGTATAGCCTGCGGGCGGCGGAGGAGCGGGGGGATTTCGCGGGACCGCCCCCAACTTTCACCGAAGGTCACTGGGTCCGCGTTTCCGGTGTGGGCACGGCCTTGAACGTGCGCGGTCCCGAGCCTTGTGACGATCCCATCGCCGGCGCGGCCAAGCCCAACGGCACGGTCGGGCAGGTCATCGGAGGACCGGCGCGTTGTGATTTCACCTCCTTCGACATGTGGCAAATCCGCTGGAGCGACTGCACGGAAGGCTGGTCTTCGGAACGGTTTTTGGAAGCCGCGCCCGAGCCGGATGACGTTTGTCCGGAGGACCGTTGGACGTTGCAACTGAATCTGGACGGAGAAGGAACCGTGCAACGCGATCCCATGGCCGACGATTACGCTTCCGGCGAGACGGTGACCCTGACGGCCGTGGCGGAGGATCGGTTTGATTTCATCGGCTGGAGCGGCGACCGTGACGGAGCGGACAATCCCCTGCTGGTGGAGATGAACGCCGACCTCGCCATCACCGCCCGGTTTCGCCGCACCTTCGAGGCGTGGAGCCGCTCCCGTTTTGGCGAGGACGGGCCGGTTGGCGCCGACGATCCGGAGGCGGATTCCCTGGGGATTGGCTTGGCCAATCTCGCGGTGTTTGCCTTCGGGCTGGGCGACCCGGTGGAGGATCGCTCAACCCTTCCCCGGGTTGAGCGGAGCGGGGAGGGTATGGAACTGGTTTTCACCCGTCTCAAGGATTCCGGCGGGTTGGCCTATGTGGTGGAGGTTTCGACAGACCTGATGGAGTGGACCGCATTGGCACCCGCCAACGGAGAGTGGACAGTCGAGAGCGGAGCAAACGGGGAAACGGAGACCGTGCGCGTGCGACTGCCCGCCGACCCGGACGGCGGTCGGAGTTACGCCCGCCTGCGTTTGCTGCACGAAAGCCTTTGACCGGAGGGAACGCGCCGATTTTACCATCAACACGGTATCGACGCCGGTGGGGGAACTGGTTTGAGTGAAGGGCATGCAACCATTGTTTTGTTCGTTACGCCGAAAACTGCCGACCATTGCCGTGGTTTTGGCCGCCGCCGCATTCCTGCCTCTCCTTTCCCTCCGCGCCGAAACGAAGGCGACGTGGACGGACGCCGCCGAGCTGACTTTGCACGGCCGGGGCTGGGTGGACACCCTTTCTCCGTATGACCGGTTTCCCGGCCGCGCCGGGGAGATCGTGCGCCCGCCGGTCTGGGCGCTGAGCCGCGACGCCGCCGGGCTGTATGTCGATTTCATCACCGACAGTCCCCGCGTGGCCGCCCGCTGGAGTTTGACCCGCGAACGAATCGGCATGGCCCACATGCCGGCCACCGGGGTCAGCGGGTTGGATCTGTACGTTTGGGACGCGCGCGAACTTCGCTGGCGTTGGCTGGCCAACGGCCGCCCGACGGCGTATCCGGAAAATGAAGTCACCCTGGTCAACAACCTGCCGGTGAAGGAACGCCAGTACCGGCTGTATCTGCCGCTTTACAATGGCATCGCTTCCCTGGCCATCGGAACGGACGGGGGGGTGCGCGACGCGGGTCCCGATCCCCGCAAGCCGGTGGTGATTTACGGAACCTCCATCACCCAGGGGGCTTCGGCTTCCCGGCCCGGCATGGCTTACCCGGCTCTGCTCGGGAGGCAACTCGGGCGCAATGTCATCAACCTCGGGTTTTCCGGCAACGCCCGGGGCGAGCCGGAGGTGGCCGAACTGCTGGCCGAACTCGATCCGGCGGTTTTCGTGCTGGACCCGCTCCCCAACATGAGCGGCCCGACGGTGACCCCGCTGCTGGATGAGTTCATCACCATTCTCCGCCGCAAGCATCCCCGCACCCCGATTGTTTTGGTGGAAAGCATCGTTTACGCCAACGCCCACCTGGTTTCCTCCCGCGAATCCCGCCATTCCGATTCGAGTCGGCAACTTCGCGAAGTGTGGGAAGCCCGGGTCGAGGCCGGTGACCGCAACCTGTTTTTGGTCGCCGCTGATCAACTGCTGGGCGCCGACGGCGAGGACACGGTGGACGGCACCCATCCGACCGACTTGGGGTTCCACCGCATGGCGGAAGGCCTTTTTCCGGTCATCCGCCGCCTGCTTGACCGCGCCGGGGAATAGGCGGCCAGCCGGTGAAATTACGTCCGGGTCGGCGACGCCGGGGCCAACGCCGCTTGCAGCGACCGGGCGTCGGCGAGGGCGGTTTCAACGGTTTCCCCGAGAACGCAATAATGGCCCATTTTGCGGCCAGGCCTGGCCTCCGCTTTGCCGTAGAGGTGCAGCTTGGCAGTGGGGTGGCGGAGCACCGGGGTCCAGTCGGGCGGGCCGTCGCGCCAGAGATCGCCGAGGAGGTTGACCATGACGGTCGGGCGGAGCAGTTCGGTGGAACCGAGAGGCAGGCCGCAAACCGCCCGGCATTGTTGTTCGAACTGGCTGGTGAGGCAGCCGTCGAAACTGTAGTGGCCGGAGTTGTGCGGGCGCGGGGCCATTTCGTTGACCAGCAACCGGCCGTCGCGGGTGAGGAAGAATTCCACCGCCAGCAGCCCGGTCACGCCGAGGGCGCGGGTGATGGCGGTGGCGAGCCGGGCGGCCTCCGCCAAAATTTCCTCCGGCAGGCGGGCGGGCACAATGCTGAAATCAAGGATGTGGCGGGTGTGGATATTTTCCGAGGCGGGAAAGCAGGCGGTTTCCCCGTTGGCGCCGGAGGCGCAGATCACCGACAGTTCGGCTTGGTAGTCGATCCATTCCTCATAAACCCCGCGACCTCCGCCAAAGGTTTCCCAGATTTCCGCCGGATCGTCGCCGGGATTCACCTTGACCTGCCCCTTGCCGTCGTAACCGAAATCAGCCGTCTTGAGGACCCCCGGCCGACCCGGATCCTCCAATGCCGCCGCCAGATCATTGGCGGAGGAGACCACCGCGAAGCGGGCGTGGGGAAACCCGTTTTGGCGCAGGAAAGTTTTTTCCCGCTCGCGGTTCTGGCAGGTCAACAGCACGGCGGGGGCCGGGTAAACCGGCAAGCGGCGGGCGGCGGCCTCGAGAAAATCCGCCGGGATGTTTTCAAATTCGAAGGTGGCGGCGTCGAGCCCTTCCAGAAACATGTCGAGGGCCTGTCCGGGCCGGTAGGGAGCGTTGATCTCGACATCGGCGACCTGGCCCGCCGGACAGTTGGCGGCGGGCTCGTAAACCCGGATGCCATAACCCATGCGCCGGGCGGCGAGGGCGAACATGCGCCCCAACTGACCGCCGCCAAAGACCCCGATGGTTTTGCCCGGCTCGATCATGGCAGCCGGGTCTCCCGCACTTTGTCGTTCTGACGGCGGCGGAAATCGGCCAGCTTGCGGGCCAACTCCGGCTCGCCGAGGGCGAGCAGGGCGACGGCGAAGAGGGCGGCGTTGATGGCGCCGGCTTTGCCGATGGCGAAGGTGGCGACCGGCACCCCGGCCGGCATTTGCACAATGGAAAGGAGGGAATCCACGCCGCGCAGCACGGCGGACTCGACCGGCACGCCGAGCACCGGCAGGGTGGTCATGGCGGCGGCCATGCCCGGCAGGTGGGCGGCGCCTCCGGCCCCGGCGATGAGGCAGTGGAGGCCGCGGGATTCCGCCGTGCGGGCGTATTCAAACAACCACTCCGGCGTGCGGTGGGCGCTGACGATTTCCTTCTCAAAAGGCACCGCGAATTCCCCTAGGGTGGAGGCGGTGTGCTGGAGCGTGCTCCAGTCGGATTGGCTGCCCATGATGAGGCCGATGACGGGTGAATCAGGTTTCATGTGAAAAAAACGTTCGGTGTTGCGGTCACGGGTTTTGGCATGGCGGCGGTTTGGCGAATCGGATTGGCGGGTCAGCGGAAGGCGGATTTGACCAACTCCTCCGGGGAGGCGTCCGGGCCGAGGACTTCAAGGGCTTTGCGGACGGCTTTGTCGGCGTCGGCCGGTTTCATGCCGAGGGCGATGAGGGCCTGCAGGGCGTCGTAAACGGCGTTCCGGGAGGGGGGCGTTTCGCCGGAGGCGGAGGGACCTCCTCCGGGTGCTCCGGAAACCGGGCCGCCGGACGCCCGCGGGCTCGGGAACCCGACTTTGTCTTTCAACTCAATGACGAGGCGCTCCGCGGTTTTTTTCCCGATGCCCGGGCATTTGGCGAGGAGGTTGGTGTCGCCGGAGGCGATGGCGGTTTGAAGGTTGGGCAGGGAGAGTTTGCTGAGAATGGAAAGGGCGACCTTGGGACCGACCCCGGAGACCTTTTCCACCAACAGGCGGAAAAAATCGCGTTCCTCCCGGGTGGTGAAACCGAAGAGGGTTTGCGCGTCCTCCCGGTAAACCACGTGGGTGTGCAATTTGACCGGTTTTCCGGTGGCGGGGAGTTTCTCGGCGGTGGTGACGGGAATGTGCACATCGTAGCCAAGACCGCCGGTTTCCACCACCGCCTGGAGCGGGGTGGCGCTGATCAGTTTGCCTTCAATAAACGCGATCATGGTGAAAAACGGATGGCGGCCGGTCCGCTCTCAGCCGAGCCGTTGCAGAATGGCCTCTCCCATTTCCTCCGTGCCGACGCTTTTTCCGCCAAAGGCGATGTCGCCCGTGCGGGTGCCCGCCGTGACGGTGTCGCGGACGGCCTTTTCGATTTGGTCGGCCAGATCGTTGCGGCCGAAGCTGAAGCGGAGCATCATGGCGGCGGAGAGGATTTGGGCGCACGGGTTGGCGAGACCCTTGCCGGCGATGTCGGGGGCGGTGCCGCCGGCCGGTTCATACAAGCCGTAGGGGAGGTCGAACCGGTTGTGGGTCAGGCCGAGGCTGGCCGAGGAGAGCATGCCGAGCGATCCGCAGATGACGGCCATCTCGTCGGAAAGGATGTCGCCAAACATGTTTTCGGTCAGCAACACGTCAAATTGGTTGGGATCACGGGCCAGCTGCATGGCGGCGTTGTCCACGTACATGTGGGTCAATTCGATCTCCGGGGCGTTGGCCTTCACGTAATCGGTGACGGTTTTGCGCCAGAGGACGGAGGTTTCCAGCACGTTGGCCTTGTCCACCGAGCAAAGGCGTTTGCCGCGGGCGCGGGCGGTGCGGATGCCGACCTCGGTGATCCGCTCGATCTCGCTTTTGCGGTAGACCATGGTGTCGAGGGCTTGGACGTCGCCGTCGGGCAGGGTGGTGGTCTCCTTGGGTTGGCCAAAATAGATGCCGCCGGTCAGCTCGCGGATGCAAACCATGTCGATCCCTTCCGGAATTCGCTCGGATTTGAGCGGGGAGGCGTCCACCAGTTGGGGGTAGAGGAGGCCGGGTCGGATGTTGGCGAAGAGCGAGAAATGTTTGCGCAGCGGGAGCAGGGATGCCCGTTCCGGCTGTTCCTTGGGCGGGAGGGATTCCCATTTAGGCCCGCCGACCGAGCCAAAAAGAATGGCGTCGGCGGCCGAACAGGTTTCCAAGGAGGCTTCAGGCAAGGCTTTGCCGTGCCGGTCGATGGCGATGCCGCCCACGTCGGCTTCGGCCGTTTCGAGGGCGAGACCGTTCTTGGCGGCCATCCGCCCGAGGATTTTCAGGGCCACGGCCATGACCTCGGGTCCGATGCCGTCACCCGGCAATACTGCGATTTTCAACGTGTCCATGGAGCGACTTTCAGCCGATTTGGCCCGGCAATAAAGCCTATTTTTCCAAATTGAAGGAAACAAAGGCGGTATCCTGTTGACCAATGCAGCGGTTTTTACCTTCCTTTATTTTTGTTGTGAGATGTGTTGTTTTCTTCGCGGCCGGTCGGCGCGCTATTTTTTCGCAGGGGTTTTCATGAGACATTATCGTCGTTTGGCCGTTTTCCCAGCCATCCTTTCCGGTCTGGCCCTGGTCTCCTGTCAGCACAATCAGGATTCCCGTTCCCAGCCGATCCCGGTGGAGGAGATGGCCGATTTTCACGGAGTTTATGAGCAGGAGATTCGGGAAATCCTGCTGTTGGCGCGGGCTAACCAATGGGAGGAGGCGGAGACGCAGGCCGGCGGCCTGCACGCCCTCGATCCCGACGACATCCGGGTGGAGCGTGTTTACAAATGGGTGATGTCCGAGGCCAAGCGACGCCGCGACAGCGCGATGGAGGCGGAAATCGCCTCGATCACGGCGCAGGATTCACGGTTCAACCCGACTTTTCGCAACACCTTCGTCGAGCCCCGCCGCCGCGGGCTCTCCCTGCCGAGCGATGTTCGCCAGACGGTGGAGTCCGAGGAGCGCGCCCGGCTGATTCCCGACAGTTACGGTCGCGTGATCACCGAGCAGGGGCCGATGTTTGATTTGGAAAAATCCCGCGGCCCGATGGTCGAGCTTTTGAACCAGCGGGTGACCGTGCAGGTGGATCAGCTTAACTTGGAGAGAATCATTTTCGATCTTGGGCGGGAGCAGGGGATCAACTTCGTGGCCGACCGGAGCATTCCGGCGTTTCAGGAATCCCTGAGCGTGAATATGGTGAATGCCCGCCTGTCGGAGTTTCTCTCCTACGTTTCCCGCAATTTGGACGTGCATTTTCAGATTGGGGAAGACCTGATTTGGATTTTGAGCGGGGACGCCAAGGAGAAATTGGAGGAGACCCGTTTTTACCGCCTGCGGCGCGGGTTTATCATGTCGGCCGAATTCGGGGCCACCGAAACGACCCGGCAGGAACGGACCCAAAACAACGTGACGACCGTAACTGAGACGCAGCAGATCGAGCGGTTTGTGCGCGACAACGCGCCCGCGGCCCCCGCCTTGGAAACGGCGATCGAGAATTTCTTCACCGGCTCCAAGGTCATGGTTGACTACGAGCGCAACCTGATCATCGCCCGCGGCACCCACGAGGAATTGAAGGTCTTGGAACGACTGATCGAGGAACTCGACACGCCGGTGCAACAAGTCCTGATCGAAGCCCGTTTCGTGACCGTCACCCGCGCGGCCTTTTTGCAACTCGGCGTCAGTTGGGAAACCGGACGCGATCCCCTGGCCATCCGGCGCGAGGCGGTCGATTTCACCGGGTTCGGCACCAACGTCGGGCTCGGTCTTGAGGAAACCTTTGGACGGGTCTTCAGCCGCGACAACCTCACCGCCACCCTGTCGGCTCTGGAGCAGAGCGGCGAAAGCCAAACCCTCAGCTCTCCCCGCATCACGGTGGTCAACAACCGGCCCGCCACCATCAGCGACGGCAAGGTGCAGTATTATTATGAAGAATACACCGTCAGCCAAACCATTCTCGAGCGCCGGTCCGAATCCCAATTGGTGCCCAAGGGCCGGCCGACCAAGTTGACCTCCGGGGTGTCGCTCGACGTGCTGGCCAGCATCGGCGGGGACGGCCGCAACATCATGCTGGCCCTCCGGCCCAAGGTGAGCACCGATGTGGAACTGGTGACCTTTGCCACCGTCAGCGACCGGGATGACCAGGGCAACATTGTCAGCACCTTTGACATTCGCCTGCCGGAATCCCGCGACCAGGAGCTGGCCACCCGCGTGATCGTGCAATCCGGCGAGACGGTGGTCATGGGCGGGGTCATGCAACGCCAGCAAACGACCTTTACCGAGGCGGTGCCGATTCTGGGCAACCTTCCCATCGTGGGGGCGGCCTTCCGCAAACGCACCGAAATCGACCAACCGCGCTACCTCCTGATTTTCGTGACGGCCACGCTCTTGTCGGAAACCGGCGCGTTTTTGAACTACACCATGCCGGATTTGACCGCGCCGCCGGCCGCCGAGCCCGCTCCCCAGTGAGCAAACGGAGGGACCAGGCTCCCCGTTCAGCCCCGGCCCGGAAGTTATGAAAAAACCGCTCATCGTGTGGAATCGGCGCTGCCTTGCGGTGGACATGGGGCAGAGCCGAATCAAGGTAATCCTCGCCGAGCGCCGCGGCGCCGGGTTGGAGATTTTGCACGCCCTCACCATCGACTTGCAGGATGAGGGACTTCTCACGGTCGAGGAAACCAACCGGCACCTGCGCCGCCTGCTGGCCGATCTGGGTGAATATCCGGTGGCCCTTGCCCTGCCGCAGCAACTCGCCCCCTCCCACCTCATTTCCCTGCCGGAAACCGGACGGGTGCGCTGGAAGAACCTCATTGAGGAGGAGACCCGAAAACTGACCGGTTTGAGCGAAAGCTCGCTTGTGCACGGGCAGGTGCGCCTGAAACCGTTTAGCCGCCACAGCCACCCGATTTGGGTCACGGTCAGCCGGGAGGCTGATTTGCTTGAACAACTTTCCCGGCTCGGTCCGGAGGCCGAAATCGGGGAGGTGACCAACGTGGCCGGGGCGCTCGCGTCGGCCTTTGCCGCCACCCAACCCGCCATGGAACGGGTGGCCTTGATCGATTTGGGCGGGACCTCCACCACCATCGTCATCCTCGAGCGCATGCAGCCGGTGTTCGCCGTTTCCCTGCCGATGGGCGGGGAACGGTTGTCCGAGGCCCTGGCCAATCGACGGGAGCTGTCGTTCGACGAGGCCGAGGTGTTGAAGAAAACCAGCTTTCTCCTCTCCGGGGAGGAGCGCGATGAGGGCTTCGTGGGGGCGGTCGGCCAATGGCGGGCGGAGGTGGAGCGCATTCTTTTGGATTGGCTGAAAGATCAGTCCACCGAAGAGCGGGCCATGTTTCCAGTCCGCCTTTCGGGCGGTGGCGCCCAACAACCGGGCTTGTTGGCGCATCTGAACGAAACCTCGGATTTTTTCTACGATTCCTGGCTCGACAAGTTGGGCGGGGTGGACCCGCATTCCCACGCGGTCGCCTACGGAGCCGCCTTGGCGGGGGTCAAGGCCGCCCCCCTCGCGCCTTCCCTGCTGCCGCGTTCGGTGCGGGGGGAAAAACGACGGCTCAAGCAGGCCGGGCTGCTCAATACCGCCGCCTCCGTGCTGTTGGTCGCGCTCGCCGCCTTGCTGTGGTGGGACACCGCCGCCCGCGAGGCCAACCTGGAGGGGAAAACCCATCGCTTGGAATCCTTGGAGGAAGCGCTTGCGGGCTTGAACCAGGTGGAGGACTTGCTGGAACGGCGGGAGATCGAATACCGGCGCCTGCGTCCGTTTGTCACCCGGAGGAAAAACACCCGCGATTTTTTGCAAACCCTCGCCCTCATGCGGACCGCGCGGGAGGAGAATGACATCTGGTTTCTCTCCTTCAGCGACGCCCGCAGTTATTTCAACGAGGAATTAAACATCCCTTCTCCCGCGCGTCCGGAGCGGCGGGAAGGCGGGCCCGGTTTGCTGACACCCCGTGCTCGGGATGATGACGGGGACGAGGATGAGGAGGATTACGGGCCGCAAACCGGTTACATTCTTGAACTGGCGGTGTTGGATGAGGGCCGGGAAACCCACGCCACCCTGCGCAACGTGGTGGCGGTGTTGCGCGATTCCGGTCTCTACCGCAATGTGGACACCCTGCCGTCCACGGAACGGCGCCAACTGGTTGACCCGGAGTTGACCCTGCCCGGGAGGACTTTCGCCCTGCATCTGGATCCGTTGCCCGGCCCGACCCGAACCGGTTGGCTCGGCAACGGACAAACGGTCCCGGAGGGGGCGCCCTGAACCGACATGCGAAACCGACTCAGATACCGGACCTTTTACGTCATCATGGCGGGTGGCCTGATGCTGGCGTTGACTTACCAATTCGCGGTCATCGGCCCTCTCGCCCGCGCCAACCGTAATCTGGACCAGCGCCTCGCCGACACCGCGCGAATCCTGAGCGAGGCCGGCTACGGCGCCACCGCCGAGGAGTTGGCCGCCCATGTGGACCGCATCCGGGAGGATATCGACAACTTCTCGCGCATCGGCCGCGGCGACGCCATCCAACTCCGCATTCCCGAGGAACTCGCTCCCATGATCAAGCGACCGTTCCGCCTCATTGATTTCGACCAGCGCAAGTTTTTCGTGATCGACCACCTCGCGGAATTGGCCGACGGCCACAGCGTGGAATTGTTCGGAGCGCTGGAGGACCAACTGCCTGAATACGTGCCCGGCATGGATGATCCGCAACTGCTTTGGGCGGAACTGGTGGTTTTCGACCAGCTCGCGCGCGCGGCCGTTCACGCCGGGGTGGGGAGCATCGACGACCTGCGGGTTTTGCCCCACGGGCGGACCGCCCCGCCGGGGCGGAATTTGCGCCAAATTCCCGCCCGCATGGCGGTGACCGGACCGCTTCCCGCCGTGCAGGCGCTTCTCATGATGCTGCCGCTGACCGCTGAGGAATTGGACGATCTGGGGTTGCCCGATCCCGGCGACAAATCGCCGTTTTACCTCAGCCGTTTTCTGATGGTGAAAAGTTCGAAGGAAAACGCCGCCGAGGTCAGTCTGGAACTGGTGGTGACCGGCGTTTTGGAATTTAATCCGCCGCTTGACTAACCCCTTGGCCGGGCAATGCTTCTACCTGAAACATTCATCGGCTTGGGCAAACAAACTATGACGAATTTTTTTGGGAGTTCCTTTTCACCCCATCTTACCTAACCGTGTGCGCGGCGACTAAAAACTTTATCCTCTCCCTGGCCACGATCATCCTGGTCGGCTTGTTCATTGCCTACAAGCTGACTTCCGGTGGGGTGGAGGGGTTGGCGCCACCCAGGCCGGCGCCCGCTGACCCGGAGGTTGATCCACTGCCGCGGCTTTCGGCCATTGACGACCTGTACGTTGAATTGCGCCAGGACATCCTGGCCATGGTCAAAGACCGGGACAGCGGGGAAAATCCGTTTTTCACTTCCCACTTTGAGCCGCCGCCGCCGCCTCCTCCCGAGCCCAAACCCGAACCGCCACCGCCGCCGCCACCGCCGCCACCTCCGCCGCCGCCGCCGGAGACCATCACCATCAAAATTCCGCTGCTCTACCAGGGGTTTTACGAAACCACCGCCGGGCAGCGCCGGGCCTATGTCCGCCGCGATGAGGATAATCTCATGCTCGGTGTCGGCGACGAGGTTTTTGACGGCTGGACCTTGCAGGCGATCAATGCGGAGGAACTGTTGATCGGAGACGGCGCGGAGCGGGAGGAAACTCTCCCGTTCAACCGCCGCCGCGAGATTTCCGTTGAAATCCCCAACCCGGAGGCCACGTGAACCGGGACCGCGAAACCGCAAGGGACGCCGGAACCGTTTTGCGGGACAACGGCCTGATCAGCGAAAAGCAGCTCGACTTGGCGCGCCGCCGCCAGGAACGCCAGCAAACGCCCCTCCACCGGGCCCTCGTCGATCTCGGCTACGCCTCCGAGGAGGATGTGTACCGCGCGGTGGCCAAGGTGCGGGGAATGGACTTCACCGATGTCAGCGACCTCTCGGTGCCCAAGGAGGTGCTCTCCATGGTTCCGGTTAAACTGGCCCTCCATTTCAAGATCGTGCCGGTCACCTGCGAAGCCGGGCAGTTGACGGTCGCCTTCAGCGAGCCGCCGCCCGCCAGCGATCTCGGCAACCTGCGCCTTTTGATCGGCACCCGGCTGCGCGCCGTCCTTTCCACCCCGGCCGCCATCCACGATTTCATCAAGCGCCATTACGGCCTGGGGGCGCAGACGATCCAGCAGATCCGCAACGACCGCGCCACCCCCGACTTGGCCGACGACATCGTCTTCGATGTCAAAAACCCCGACAGCGGGTTGCCGGCCGACGCCCCCATGGCGGACTTCGTTAATCAAATCCTGGTCGAGGCTCTCCGCATGGACGCCACCGATGTCCACATCGAACCCTACCAGACCTCGATCAAACTCCGCTACCGGATCGATGGCGTCCTGCAGGACATTCCCGTTCCCGAGGGGTTGCGGCAGCTTTACAATTCAATTGTCTCCCGCCTCAAGGTGATGGCCGGGCTGAACATCGCCGAGCGCCGGGTCGCCCATGACGGGCGCATCGGCATGAAAATGGGCAACGAGGAATACGACCTGCGTGTTTCCATCATTCCCACGCCCTACGGGGAAGCGGTCTGCCTGCGCATCCTCGGTCGGCAAAGCATGTTTCTCGATCTCGGCCAGCTTGGGGTGGAGGGGGACCAGCAAGCCGTGTTTGAAGAGCTGACCAAACTTCCCCAGGGGATGGTTCTCCTGACCGGCCCCACTGGCAGCGGCAAAACCACCACCCTCTACGCCGCCCTCGCGCACGCCAACGACGGCACCCGCAAAATCATCACCATTGAAAACCCGATCGAATACCGGCTGGAGGGCATTTCCCAGATCCAGACCAACGCCGATCTCAACATCACGTTCTCCAGCGGGCTGCGCTCCGTTCTCCGCCACGATCCGGACGTGATTTTGATCGGGGAAATCCGCGATGTGGAAACCGCCGAAATCGCGGTTCGCTCGGCCCAAACCGGGCACCTGGTCTTTTCCACCCTGCACACCAACGACAGCATCAGCGCCATTCCCCGGCTGCTCGACATGAAGATCGAGCCGTTCCTGCTCGCCTCCTCCCTCTCCTGCAGCATCGCCCAGCGGTTGGCCCGCCGCGTCTGCCGCCATTGCATGGAGCCCGACGAAAACATCCCGCCGGAAATCCGCCGCGACATGGCCGCCTCGCTCCGCATCGACCCCTCCGAGGTGCGGGCGTGGAAAGGGCGCGGTTGTGTTGAGTGCAACCAACTCGGCTACCGGGGGCGGATCGCCCTCTACGAGTTTTTCCTGATCAACGACGAGATCATCGATCTGATGCGCCCCGGCATCCTGCCCAGCGAACTGCGTGCGGCCGCCCGCCGCCAGGGCTGGAAATCGATCCGGGAGCACGGCTGGCTGAAAATCCAAAACGGCATCATCCCGGTCGAGGAAAACCAACGCCTGACCCGCCGCATCAGCCTCCCGCAGCCCTCGGTGTGAAGGAGGGGGCAGGCCCAACCGCCACATCAAATCGGCTCAGCGCCTTTTTTGCGTTGGCGGATGCGCCGGAGCATCACAAACCCGGCCAAGCCGACAAACAAGCAACCCGCGATCACGGTCGAAGGCTCGGGAATCGGAGTAAAGGCTACAGGCTCCACCGTTACCGAGCCGTCATCATGATGCACATAGGCCAATCCACCGGTCCAATCCCCTTCCCCCAATGGGCAATTGATATTATAGGGATCAAGGTCGTTCTCGTCGAGAGTGATGGCCGCCAGTGACAGGGCGCGGGCACTGCCGCCGGATTTATTGCCCAAGGTGATGCTGGTCCCGGAAAGGTAGTTCCCGAGAAGGACATTGTCGGCGCCGACGATAATTTCCGTTCCGGCGTTCCAGAAAATGCCGTAATCGCAAATGCCATTGCTTCCGGGATTGATGACAGAGACCGACGCGTTGGCCGCCGTGGTGAGGGAGGAGCCGATATTAAACACCCAGAACGCATCGGTCAAACCCTGGGCGTCGAGGATAAGGGGGCCGGTCAAATCAGCCGCCGCGTCAAAATTGTAAACACCGGGACCCAGCGTCAGGTTTCCCAACTGCGGTGCGGAGGTCATGTTCTGGGTAAAAGGCATCCCGGCCAACCCCGTTTGGGCTTGCGTGAGATGATCCCTCGCCAAACCCGTAACCGGACCGGTGTTGATGATGACACCGTTGACAAGGGTGGCGTTCGGGGTTGCCCCGTCAAAACCGATGATGAAGGCTTCGCTTTCCGGCGACAGACCGACATTCCCGTTGGAAATCACCGTGACCGGCGTTGAGGCGGTTATATTCGTGCCTCCCAAAAGCGTGAAGTCCCGCGCGGTTTGCAGGATGGTTGCGTTCGTGACCAGCGGGGTGAAGAAAACCACCGCGACAAATGATAGAGCAGCCCGGGAAAGAGAGAGGTTTGGTGTCATGATTTTTTTATACCTCAGTCCCGCCGATCCCTGCCATGGGGTGGAACCCTACCGCCGGGTCAAGCCCAACCCGGGTAGGGCTTGACCCCATTTCTCTTCCGCGCGGTTTGGGCCATACTGACGGATTCACTTTTCCGGAATTCAGCAATATGATTCACACCATCGCCACCATCGTCCAATTGTTCCGGGGCCGTCGGCTGTAAAGCAATGAAGACAAATCAACTTATATCAATCGGCCTCCTGATCGGCGGCATCGTTCTCATCATCTTCGGCATCAGTGCCGCCGATTCCTTCAGTTCGGATGTCTCCAATTTCTTCACCGGCACTCCCACGGATAAAGCCATGTGGATGCTCATTGGCGGAATCGTTCTCGCCGTTGTCGGGCTGATCGGAACGCTGAGTACCCGTGGACGCAGTTGAGACCGACCGTCCGCAAAGCCTGATTGGCGCGGACTTGGATGCGGATTCTGCGAATGGGGTCGATGTCCGCCCGCCCGCCCATTTTGTTCATGGCAATAAAACCTGAAGGGAAAGCGCTCCATTTCCTCAGCCGCCTCGCTGTGGGCTTGTTTTCGTTGGTGCTGATCCTCGCGACCGCCGTCCCTTTACTCCAAAACGACGCATGGTGGATACGCATTTTCGATTTTCCGCGAATCCAGATCGCCGCCCTGATCGGGTTGGCTCTGGCGGGTTATGCGGTGTTGCGTCTTTGCGGGCGATTGCGGTCCTGGGAATACGCGCTTGCCGCACTGATTGGAGTGGGGCTGGTCTGGCAGCTCTATTCCATCGCTCCCTACACGGCGTTTCATCCCCGCGAAATGGGTCAAAGCCACGCCAAAGACGATTCCAACCGCATATCGCTTTTTATTTTCAATGTGCTCCACGACAATCGGGAAGCGGAAGCGCTGCGCGAACTCATTCGCGATAACGATCCCGACATCATTCTGCTTAGTGAACCGACCCAGTGGTGGCTTGAGCAACTCGACGGCTTGGAGGACAAGTATCCTTACACGATCCTCCAGCCGCAGGAGAATCATTATGGCAAGCTGCTTTATTCCAGGCTGGAGCTGGAAGATCCGGAGATCCGGTTTTTGATTGAACCGAAAGTTCCTTCGATTCGCACCAAGGTGCGTCTCCGTTCGGGATCAGTCGTGACTCTCTATGGTGTGCATCCCCGTCCTCCCGGACTTCGGCGTCCCGACGAAGAGGAGGACGGCGGCATCGCGGAAGACGATAAAGACGGTGAGCGCGAAGATGCCGACAAGCGGGATGCTGAGTTGCTTTCGGTGGCCAAAGAGGTAAGGGAAATGGGGGACGTGCCGGTCATCGTCGCCGGCGATTTGAACGACGTGGCTTGGTCGCGCACCACGCGCCTTTTTCAGCGAATTGGAGGATTGCTCGACCCTCGGGTGGGCCGGGGCTTTATCAACACCTTTGACACCAGAAGCCGCCTTCTGCGTTATCCGCTGGATCACGTCTTCGCCTCCGGGCATTTCCTTCTTTTCGAACTGCGCCGCCTTCCCGACATCGGTTCCGACC
>PXDN01000418.1 GCA_003566375.1 Opitutia bacterium | reverse complement strand
TTTCGCGCCCTTCCTCTTGCAGCCCGTTGCCGATGCCCCGTCCGCTTCCACCCGGAAAAATCGACCCGTCGGCCGCGGTCAGTGCGCCCGCGCGAATGTCCTCGCCGCAAATCCGGTAGAGGCCGACATCCGGCATTTGCGAAAAGACGATTCGTTCCATGTTGGCCGGACCGTTGCCGCCGATGCCTTCGGCGTCGTAGAGGGCGATCAGTCGCGGATGCAACTCCCGGAGACGCTCCCAGGCGAAGGAGGTTCCGCGCGGCGTCATGCCGGTTTCGGCCAAAAGCGCGACGGTGAACTCGCGGGCGTGGCGGACCTGGCGGGAGAGGGGGGTGCCGTGGGGAAAGGTGAAGCCGATGACGCCCTGTTTGGCGTGGGTGGAGGCTTGGTCGCGGGAGGCGGGGTCAAGGGCCGCATCCGTTGCAAAAGCGGCGGTGGCGACAGCCGTCCAACGTTCCCGCGCGGGGGCGTGGAGAAAGAGGGTCGGTTGTTCGAGATCCCCGCCGGCGGAATCTTCGCGCGCCGTGCCTTGGTAAAACCAGACCCAGTCCGGCCGGTGATCGCCCGCCGCGCCCGCTTGCCGAAGAAGGCTGGAAATGTCATCCCGGGCTGGAGCGCCGTCCGTTTCCAGAATCAGCAGGGCACCCCGTTCAAGCGGAAGGGTGGCGATCTGTTGGGCGATGCCGATGGCGTTTTCGTGAGAGGGTGCCGGCACGATTAGAACGGCGGCCGGGCCGGACGCCTCCCCGCGGATCAAGGTGCGGCGAGGTTCCGCCTGCGCGGAGAGGACGGTCAACGCCATTACCGCCAGCGTGGTGAGGAGCCGGAACGGGGCCGGGCGTAGGAAGAAGGAGGGATGGTTGCGGAATATCATGCCATATCAACATGGGGAAATCTCTGTTATTGGCAACTTCGGATTCGCCACCCGCGGAAATGGTAAAAATTCATCCGGGGTTGCCTGGCCGGTTTTTTTCGGTTTTGCTGGGAGAGGTTATGAAAAAAAATCCACTCCGCAGGGCAGTCATGGGCAGCGTGGTCTTGGCCGGGTTGTTTGTCTTCTCCGGATGCACGCGTCCTCCCGAGGCCGACGCCAACCGCATCCAGTTTTCCATCTGGGGGTCCGTGCAGCAGCAAAAAGCGGAGGAGGAAATGCTTCTGGCCTTTCAGGAGGAGTATCCGGACATTTCCGTGGACCTGTTGGTGATCGGGTCCCGCTACCCGGAGAAAATCCAAGCCATGTTTGTCGGCAACGTGGCTCCGGATGTCGTCATGGTGAATCTCAATCAATACGACGAATGGTCCGTGCGCGGAGTTTTGGAGGATCTGACCGAGGATTTCCACATCCTCAATGAGGAATCGGAATTTTTGCCGATTCCCCGCCGGGTGGTGGAGCGGGACGGGCGGATCTTTGGTCTGCCGATCAACGCCCACGGGCAGGCCACGTTTTACAACCAGGACGCCTTGCGGGCGGCCAACATCGAAATACCAGAGGAGGGCTTGACTTGGGATTTTCTTGAGGAAATCGCGCCGCGCCTCTCCGCTCGGCACGGGGATCCGGACGCGCCGACCGATTACGTGATGCTCATGCCGGGGGCCAATATCATTTTTTGGCAATTCGGGGCCCAGTTGTTCGATGATCTGTATCATCCGACGCGGGTTACCGTGAACACGCCGGAAGCGGTGGAGGCGTTGGATTTCATCCGGCGGGTGCGCTCCAGCGGATTGGCCGTGCCCCCCGAGGTGGCCGCTGACCAGGGAACGTTTCAACTTTTCCGGGACGGCCGGGTGGCCTTCTACTTTAACGGACGGTGGATGACGCCCGAGTTCGCCGGCCGGACCGCTTTCGAATGGGATGTGTTGCCGATGCCGGCCGGTCCCGTTTCCAACATCACCGCCCACGGGGGAACGGTTTTGGCCGTTTGGAAAAACAGCCCCCGCAAGGAGGTGGCCCGCAAATTCGTCCGTTTTTACGCTTCGCCCAAGGGGAACCGCATTTCCATGCACTGGATGCGCAATGTGCCGACTTTCCGGGAAGTGGCCTACGGCGAAGAGTTTTTCGCCCTTCATCCTCCGGAAAACCTCCGGGTTTTTTCCGAGACCATGGAGGACGGGGCCGCCCAGTTTAATCTTTACGCGCCAGGGGTGGCCGAGGTTGGCCGCCTGCTCGACGCCCGTGTGCAGCAGGCATTGTCCCGACCCGACATTCCGACCGAAACGGTGATCGCGGGGTTGGAAATTGATTTGGAACGTTGGCTGCAACGAATGAAAACAAGGGGAGTCTTGTGAAGAAACCATCCGAATGGACCATACGCCATTACGCCGGCATTACCGCCGGAATACTTTTGTTGATTCTGATTATTCAGAACCGGCATCCGGTCACGCTGCGCTTTTTCTGGGGCCAGTTCGAACTTTCCATGTTGCTGTTTTTGCCGCTGGTTTTTGCCGGAGGCATGGTGGCCGGCTACGCCATTCGGCGGAAGAAAAACAAACCCCGCAACGAGGAAGAAGAGGAGAAAAAGCCGGTCGCCAAGGAGACCGCCATCAAGTAAGAACGCTTGGAAAGGAACCCCGGACGGGCGCGGGTGTCCTTGCCGTCCTTTCCGGCGTTCGCATGGATTCCGGTCCGGCTCCGGCAGACTGTCCGGCAACCCTCGCCGCCGCGGGGGCAGGCCCGGTTGTTCCGTCCGGACTTGAACCGGTTCATTTTTTGCGCCACATGCCGTTATGACAACCAACCAACTTCATCGAAAATACATGAGACTGAAATTCCTGACTTTTCTTCTCCTGCTCGCCGCGGGAGCCTTGAGTGTCAAGGCGTTCTATCCGGAAACGGTTTCCGCGGAAACCACCCCGGATTTTGCCCAGGTTAGAATCGACTCCACGCCGCTGGACCGGGGTGACCCGTCCCGGGTGACAAGCTACGCCGATGTCCTGGACTCGGTGCGCCCTTCGGTGGTGAGCGTGATGTCCACCCGGGTGACGCGCTCCCGGGGGGGGTCGCCATTCGGGCCGTTTGGCGATGACCCGTTTTTCCGCCGGTTTTTCGGGATTCCGGAAGAGCAACAACCCCGCGAACGCCGCCGCCAGGGACTGGGGTCCGGGGTCATTGTTTCGGAAGACGGCTACATCATCACCAACAACCATGTGATCGAAGGCGCCGAGGAGATTCGGGTCGCCTTGGCCGACGGGCGCGACCTGGAGGCCAAAGTCGTCGGAACGGACCCGAAAACGGACGTGGCCATTCTCAAAATCGAGGAGGACAACCTGCCGGTCGCGGTGCTGGCCAACAGCGAACAAATCCGGGTGGGCGACATTGTTTTTGCCCTCGGGAATCCACTCGGGGTTGGGCAAACCGTGACCATGGGCATCATCTCGGCCACCGGCCGCCAGGGCATCCGCATTCTCGGGGCCGAGGGGTATGAGGATTTCATCCAAACCGATGCGGCCATCAACCAAGGCAATTCCGGCGGTCCGTTGGTGGACGCGGCCGGCCGGGTGGTCGGCATCAACACCGCCATCCTTTCCCGCACTGGCGGCAACATCGGCATCGGGTTCGCCATCCCGGTCAATCTCGTGGCCAACGTAATGGAGAGCCTGATCACCACCGGCACGGTGGAGCGCGGCTTTCTCGGCGTGAACATTCAGGACTTGTCGTCCGACATGGCCGAGGACTTTGGCGTGAAAGACGGGCGCGGGGCGATCGTGGCGGACATCCTGCCCGAAAGCCCGGCGGCCGGGGCCGGCTTGCGGCGGGGCGACGTGATCATTCGGATCGACGACCGCCGGGTGGAGAACGCCAGCCAACTCCGCCTGACCATTTCACAAAAACGTCCCGGCTCCACCATCAAGCTGACGATCATGCGCGATCATGAGGAATTGGTGAAAGAGGTTGTCCTGGGCAGCCTCGACCAGGCGACGGTCGCCCAAACGGAATTGTTGGAAGGCATTCAGGTCGCTCCGGTGGACGATGAAATCCGCAGGGATTTGGAGCTACCCGACGAGGTCAAAGGAGTGGCCGTGATGGAAGTCGATTCGGCCTCGCGCTACGCCCAGTATCTTTCAGTGGGAACCGTCATTGTGGAAATCAACCGCCGCCAGGTGGAGGACGTGCAAACCGCCCGCCAATCCCTGCGGCGCGGGCGCAACACTTTCCTGATTTATCACCGGGGCAGTTTCCGCTTTATTTCCCTGACCGTTCAGCAGTAAACCGGAACCGCGGACTCCGACCGCGTATTCACTCTTTGCCCACGGGCGCGGCTTTACCGCCGCGCCCGTTTTTTGGGTCAACTCCGCTGCAGCAGACAACCGTGGGCTGAAAAACCGGCGCCGAACGAGGTGAGCCACAGGTTCGTTTTCGCGGCGGTGCCGTTTTCCCGTTCGAAATATTCCCGCAGGGCAAATAAAACGGAGGGGCTGCTCATGTTGCCGTGTCTCCGCAAAATTTTCGTGCTCTCGGTCAGGGGCTGATTAGGGAGCCGCTCCCGCAGGGCTGTGATCACATCGCGTCCCCCGGGATGGGCCAGAACGCGCGCTGGCTCCTCCGGGAGACGCCGGTGCAAGGTTTCCACCGCTTGGGCGGCGGTTTCCGGCACGGTTTTGTGAAGTTTGTTGCGCAGTTTTCCCTGTTTGGTTTCGAAGCGGAGGCATTCCCGGTGGGCGGGGTCGTGCAGGGTGTCGAAGTGACCGGCTTTCCACGCGGAGGGCCTTCGGTCGCCGGTCCAAACGGCGGCCGCCGCGCCGTCGGCAAACAGGCAGGCGCTGATGAGAACGCCCGGGTCGTCATCCAGATAAAACGCGGCGGAGCAAATTTCGACCGCCAGGCAGGCCGCCGCGGCACCGGGATGGGCGGCCAGAAAATGGGAAACCGCCCGCATGGTCGGAATCGCCGCACCGCACCCGAGACCCACCGCGTCGTGCAGAAACGCGTCGGAACGCATCCCGATGCGCTCCGAAAGGTAGCTGCTCAAGCCCGGGCACAAATATCCCGTGCAGGTGCAAACAAAGAGGGCGTCGAGACCCGTTGGCGCCACCCCGGCTTCTTTCAGGGCATCCAGCAGGGCCGTTTCTCCGAGCACGGGGGCTTCTTGCTGAAAGTTGCGGCTCAGGCCGTCGGCATCCAGGTCAAACAACAAGGATGGATCGGCGGCGGCGAAATGGCGGCGTTCGATGCCGTTGTCATTGAGCAGAACTTTGCGCAACAGAGCCAGCGACCGGGCATTCAGGCGGTTGGCGGCCGGGGATCTTTGAATGATCTCCCAGCATTCCCGTTGGGTGAAGGCGTGTGGTGGAACGGCGGTTGTCAGAGATTGCAAATACATGGATCGGGTGCGGCATTCAGTGAAGCGCGCGATAGAGCAGGTTGAACGGAATCAGGCTTCCCGCAACCCGCATCAAGGGAAAAGGGAGTTGTCCCAAGCGGGTGGGGAGCGGATGGAGAACGCGGGCGGCGCGCAGTCTTTGTCCGAAACGCTGGTTGAGCAAATGACGGGTTTGCCGGATGGTGTCACTCCACTCCAGTTGGCCCTCGGCGAAAAAGGTCAGGGGGCCGACGGCGGTGTCGGCCGATTCCAAGGCCATGGTCATGCCGTTTCCGGTAAACGGCGGGATGGCCGCGCAGGCGTCGCCGATGGCGAGGATTCCGGGAGGGGAGTGAAAACGGGAAAACCCCATGCGGGCCACCGCCTTGCCGGAACCTTCCCGTTGACGGGCGGGGCGGAGCCTGTCGGCCAGACCGGCCAGACCGCAGGCGTCGAGGTAATCCGGCAAAATGCCGGCGTCCGTCCGTTTCTTCAGGCGGCGCGCGCGGAAGAGGCCGCAGACGTTGACCCAGCCCTCTTCGATCCGGGCCAACCCGGCGTAGCCGCCCCGGCCAAGATGCATTTCCAAATCGGCAACCGTTTCGACGCCGGCAAAGTGGGCTTTGAGTCCAATCCAGCGCGGCTCTCCCGGCGGACGACCGGTGGCGAGAACCCACCCCTCGCGCGGCTCCCCGGCGCGGGTGGAGCCGACGCGCAGGTCGCCGCCGAGTTCGCAAAAAAGACCGGCCATGGCGGCGTCCAATTTGTGGCGAGAAATTCCCGGCACGGGGAGGGGCAGGGAGCGCCGCAACACCTCTCGTCCGCGCGCGAACCAAACGGAGGAACGGTTGAAAACCCCTTGTTGCAGGATGTCCGAAAGGCCGAGGCGATCCGTGAGGCCGGGGGTGGTTCCGGCCATGAACTCGCCGCACACTTTATGACGCGGGTAGTCGCCCGCTTCGTGCAGCACCACCGGAACGCCGCGCCGCCGCAGGGTGATGCCGAGGGAGAGTCCGGCCAAACCTCCTCCCGCGATGGTGATCGTTTTCATGACACCTCCCTCCGCACCGCCGCCAGTCGGCAGGCCCCCAGCCAGGTTTCGGATTCGGACAGCGACCAGGCGGCCGGATCCAAGCCAAGCAGGCCGGGCAGTTCGCCGCGGCGGAACCCGGCCGCCACACTGACCCGCGCGTCATGACGGCTGACCGGATGAAAGCCGAGCGGGTGGAGGAACCGCAGCTGCCATTGGTGGAGGGGACGCCGCGCCGGTTCATTGATGAGAAGCAGCCGGGCACTCCCTTCCCGCCAGGCGCGGCCCAAATTCCGGAGGATTTCGTCGGAAAACTGGTGAAGGATGAGGTTGGCGATGATTACGGAAAATCTCCCGTATCCAGTGTGGGATGACAGGTCGGTTTGGAGCCACTCCCAATCATCCGGCCACTCTTTTGGTTTGGGCCAGAGATCCATTGCCGTGAAGGCCACGCCGGGCGGGAGAGCTTTCCCGCGCAGCCGCAGCCCGAGGTCACCGGTGCCCGCGCCGATTTCAAGCACCTTGTCCCTGGGAAGAACGCGCCGGGCGCATGCCCGTTCGAACCACCGGTGGTTGCCCATGCAGGCGTTGACCAGCCGCAAATCGCGCCGGTTGGCCAGCGCGGCCGGGTGGTCGTGCGGAAGCGAATCCAGAATCTCGGGTTCGACCGTGCGTTTCAGCATGGGTAATGAACTACGCGTGCATGAAGGCGGGGGCAACCGGTTTGGTTCTTTCATTGGGTAATTTAGGTCTTGCTTCGCAAAGGCAATTTTTGCTTAGTCCATCCTTTTTTCCGTTTCGTAGATTGGACGGCTAGCTCAGTTGGTTAGAGCATCTCGTTTACACCGAGGGGGTCGGGGGTTCGAGTCCCTCGCCGTCCACCATGTTTCCATGAGGCACACCTTATCAGTCTTGGTCGAAAATCAGTTTGGCGTCCTGGCCCGCGTGGTGGGGATGTTCAGCGGCCGCGGTTTTAACATCGACACGCTCAATGTGGCGCCGACTCACGATCCCTCCCTGTCGCGGATCACCGTGGTCGTGCGCGGGAACGAAAGTGTTCTTGAGCAAATCATCAAACAACTGCGCAAACTGGTTAACGTGATCGAAGTCCGCGATTTTGTCGCCGGGCAGTCCGTGGACCGGGAAATGGTGCTGGTCAAAATCGGCGTGGACGCGCGTTCCCGCTCCGAGGTTATCCAAATTTGCGATATTTTCCGCGCCAAAATCATTAATGTGGCCTCGGATTCCATCGTGGTCGAGATCACGGGTGACGAGGGCAAAATCAACGCCTTTCTCGGAATCCTGGAAGGCTTTCCCATTTTGGAACAGGCCCGGACCGGCAAGCTTGCCATGGTCCGCTAAGGCGTGTTTTCATTTCAGCCATACGAATTCTATGCCAGCGAAAATATACACCGACAAGGACGCCGATCTCCGGTCAATATCGTCCAAAACCCTCGCCGTGATAGGCTTTGGCTCCCAAGGCCATGCCCACGCGCTTAACCTGAAGGAGAGCGGTTGCAATGTCATCATTGGCCTCTATCCGAAGAGCAAATCCCGGCCCGTGGCCGAGAAGCTCGGTTTCAAGGTCTTCGACACCGATGAAGCGGTGCGTCAGGCCGACGTGATCATGTTGGCGGTGCCCGACATGAAACAGGCCGAGGTGTATGAAAAGGATGTGCAACCCAATCTGACCAAGGGCAAATGCCTCTTGTTCAGCCATGGTTTGTGCATTCACTACAACCTCATCAAGCCGCCCGCCGATGTCGATGTGATCATGGTCGCTCCCAAGGGACCGGGCCACGTGGTGCGCAGCCAGTACCAGGAAGGGCGCGGCGTTCCGAGCCTAATCGCGATCCAGCAGGATGCGTCCAAGAAGGCGAAAAAAATCGCCCTGGCCTGGGCCAAGGGCATCGGCGGCACCCGCGCGGGCGTGTTGCAAACAACCTTCAAGGAAGAAACCGAAACCGATTTGTTCGGGGAGCAGGCCGTTCTTTGCGGCGGTGCCAGCGCGCTGGTCATCGCAGGTTACGAAACCCTCGTGGAGGCCGGTTACCAACCCGAGATGGCCTACTTCGAGTGCTTGCACGAATTGAAGTTGATCGTGGATTTGATGAACGAGTCGGGGATCGCCGGCATGCGTTTCTCCATCTCGGAAACTGCCAAATACGGTGATGTGACCCGCGGCCCCCGCGTGATCAATGCCCAAACCAAGAAGGTGATGAAAACCATTCTAAAGGAAATCCAGAGCGGAAAATTCACCAAGGAATGGGTCAAGGAACACCAGGGCGGTTTAAAGAATTACAAAAAACTGATGAAAGCTGGGGAAAAGCACCCGATCGAGAAAACCGGGCAGCGTCTCCGCGGCATGATGCCTTGGATTTCCAAGAAAAACCTGAAAGGGGTTCAAGCCTCTTACAGTTGAGACGGTCTTTTTTTCTTTAAGAATTCCAACGGCCCGGGTTTCGCGGAAACCCGGGCTTTTTTGTGTCTTCGGCGCGCGGGGAGTCGTGGGCCGTTGACAGAGCGGGCTTGTCCGGCGATTGGTGGAGGGCGTTTCGCGCGGCGCTTCCAACCTATGTCCGAAGATTTTACAGACGAGCATTTGCTGACCATCGAAGGGGTCTCCAAGCGTTACGGCGGAGTGACCGCTTTGCGGGATGTCTCCCTGCGCATTCGACCGGGTGAGATTTTCGCCCTGCTCGGGGCCAACGGCGCGGGCAAAACCACGCTGATCGGCTGTGTCTGCGGGCTCATCAGCCGATTCGACGGAGAGATTCGGGTGGCCGGGCACGATGTGCGCCGGGATTACCGGGTGACCCGGCAACTGGTCGGGGGGGTTCCGCAGGAATTGAATCACGACGGGTTTTTGCGGGTGCGGCCCTGCTTGGAATTTCAGGGAGCGTTTTTCGGACGGCGGCGTTTGCGGGAGCGGGCGGAGGAGTTGCTGCGCGTATTTTCCCTTACGGAAAAGGCCGGGGTGAACACCCGGTTTCTCTCCGGCGGGATGAAGCGCCGCCTGATGATCGGCAAGGCCCTGATGCACGAACCGGTGTTGCTTTTTCTCGACGAACCGACCGCCGGGGTGGACGTGGAACTGCGCGACGAACTCTGGACTTACATTGAGGGCTTGCGCCGCTCCGGCGTGACCATCGTCCTGACCACCCATTATCTGGAGGAGGCGGAACGCTTGGCCGACCGCATTGGCATCATCAACCACGGTCGGTTGCTGCGGGTGGAGGGCCGCCGGGAATTGCTGCAAAAGTTCGGGCGGCGCTGGGTGGAAATTTCCCTCGACCGGGATGTGCCGGATACCCTGCTGCAAACCCTCGCTCCGCTGCAACCGGTGAAAACCGCCGCCGACCGCCTGCGCATCGAATTTCAGGACACGCCGGAAAACGGCGGGGGTGACGGGCCGATCCAGCGGCTTTGGGTGGCGGTGGCCGCCGAAAAATTGCGGGTGCGCGGCATCGACGGCGGTCACAGCCGGCTGGAGGACGTTTTCCGCGAATTGATTTCCATCGACGGCAACGGGGAAGGGGAGGAGTCGCCGTGACGGAGGAGATTGAGACCGCCGCGCGCCGCCGCATCGCGCGGGCGCGGGAGTCCGCCCTGAGGGAGAGCGGCTGGCGCGGCACCTTGGCCTTGTTTTGGCGCGAGGCTTTTCGGTTTCTGCGCATGGCCGGGCAGACCCTCGTGAGCCCGGTCTTCACCACCATGCTCTGGTTTGTGGTCTTTGGATTTACTCTCGGAGCGCGACTTGATGAAGTTGGCGGTGTTCCCTATATCGACTTCCTCGTGCCGGGGCTGATCATGCTCAACCTTATCAACAGCGCCTACTTGAACGCGGCCTTCTCGCTGTTCCTCTCCCGCATCCACGGATCGGTGGTTGATTTGCTGGTGACTCCGCTCACCCCGCTGCAAATCATGGCCGGGTATTTGGGCGCCTCCGTACTGCGGGCGGTAGCCACCGGAGCCGTGATCTGGGCGGTGGCCGCCTTCATGGGGGCGGGGACCACCCACAATGTCGGTTTCACCCTCCTTTTCATGGTGCTCACCTCGCTGGCCTTCGGTTTGTTGGGATTGATGGTGGCGATTTTGGCCCGGGATTTTGATGACGTGAACTTCCTGCCCAGTTTTCTCCTGCTGCCGCTCACTTTTCTGGGCGGGGTTTTTTACTCCGTGAACATGCTGCCTCCCTTTTGGGCCAATGTCTCCCTGTTCAACCCGATTCTTTACATGGTTAACGGACTCCGCTATGGCATGACCGGTGCGACCGATGTGCCGGTCTGGCACGGGGTGGCGATTGTCTCCACCCTGGTGGCGGTGTTTGGCTTCGCCGCCGCCCGGCTTCTGGCCACCGGGAAAAACCTGCGCGAAGGCGCCTGAAATTTTTGATAGAGCCCATGAATTTGAAAACATTGCTCAGTTTTTCCGCCGTTTGCGGCCTGCTCGCCGGCGCGGCGCTCTGGTTTGTCCTGTTGCCGGCCGTGCCCGAAGCGCCGCCGGAACCCGACCGGGTCGGCCAGCCTCCGCCGTGGTATCTCGGGTTTTCGGCGGACGCGGATGGCGCGGTTCCCGCCCCGCCATCCCGTTCTGCCCAGTTGGAGGGGGAGTGGGAGGAAATGCCCGATTGGCCGGGTGACGCGGTGCCGGACGAATTGTTGTTCTCTTTTTCGTCCGAAGAGGAATTGAACGACTTCCTGCGCCGGGCCGCCCGCGCGGGAATCACCGGCATCCAGGCGCTGCGGGAGTTGCTCTCGGCGCGGGTGCGGTTGGCGAATCCCGCCGACGTCCGCCTTCTGCGCCAACTGGCCGGGCCGGGGGCGCACATGGATTTCAACTCCTTTGTGCTCACCCCCGAGCCGATTCCCCCGTTGGATGAAGGGGTTGGCGGGAGGCGGTCTTTCGGCGGGTCGTTTGCCGATTGGATGGGGGTGCCGGCCGACAACGCCCGCTGGGGCGAGGGGGTGCGGATCGCCATTCTCGACACCGGCATCGGGGATCATCCCGACGTGGCTTCGCGCGTTATCTTGAGCATGGACCTGGTCACTTCGTCCGACGCGGAACCGGGAGTCGGCAGTCACGGCACGGCGGTGGCGTCTCTCATCACGGGCCACGGGGACACCCGCGGGGTGGCTCCGGCGGCCGAAATCATCGACATTCGCGTGCTCGACGCCAACGGGGTGGGCGACGCCTTTACCCTCGCTCAAGGCATCGTGGCGGCGGCCAATCTCATTCCACCCCCGATCATCAACGTCAGTCTCGGTGCCTATGGCGACACGCCGGTTTTGCAACAGGCCGTGCAATACGCGATGGGCAAGGGCACCATCGTGGTGGCCGCCGCCGGCAATGACGGGGGCGACCGGGTGCTCACGCCCGCGACTTACGGCAACGTGATCGGCGTCGGCGCCTTTGACGCGGGAAATCACCACGCTTCATTTTCCAACCGGGGGCAGGGCATCACCATCGGCGCTCCCGGGGTCGGGCTGAACGCCGCCTCGACCGATGGCGGCTCGTTTTCCTTCAGCGGCACATCCGGCGGAGCGCCACTCATCACCGGCGGTGTGGCGGGGTATCTTTCGCTGAATCCCGGCATGACGCCTTACGAAGCCGCATTGGACATTCTCCATTATGCCGATGACACCGGCCCTCCCGGTTTCGATCCCTACATGGGAGCGGGAGCCGTGAATTTTGAGCGAACCCTGCAAAAAGACATTCCCGGCATTTACGATGTCGCGGTGACCTCCCAGTACCTCGGCCCGGTCGGCCAGGACGGTTTGCGCCCGCTCTATGTGACCGTGCAAAACAGCGGCACCGAGGCGGTCGGTTCCGTCGGGTTGGACGTGTGGATCGAAGGGGTTGATAAGAGATTTCAATTTTCCAACCTTCCCCCGGGCCAAACCGGGGTGGCCAAGGTTCTGATTGATCCCTCCGAGATCGAACAACTCGGGTCCATCCGGGTCGAGTCCGAAGCGAAACTCCTCAACCGGGAGGACAGTCGGCCGCACAATAATTCCGCGAAAAGCACCTTCCGCCCGTAGCGGCCTAACAAACTGGCTCAGCGGGCGGGGATGAACAAACACACCCTGGCCAGCAAACTGCGGCGGAAATCCCGATTCACCAAGGAAGAGACCGGGAAGCTGCGTGAAGCGATCTATGGGTGATTTTTATCCTCCCAACCTTCTCTTGGGCCGCCAAAAAAGCTTGGCCTTTTGATGCGGTGGATAATGCTGGGGTTGCCATGGCCACCAATCTGTCCGCCAAGCAGGCGTTTCTGATTTTAAACGCGTTGCCCAACATCGGCCCCATCACCCTCAACCGGTTGCTCGGGGTGTTCGGCGGCGACCCAGCCGCCGTGCTGGCGGGGGAGGAGGCTCGCCTGAAATCGGTCAAGGGCGTGGGGGCCGCCATTGTGAAAACCTTGCGGGAGTGGCGGGAGCATTTTGATTTGGCGCGCGAGGAAGCTCTGCTGGCCAAGGCCGGGGCGGATTTTCTCACCACCGGGGACGAAGCCTATCCCGCCATTTTGCGGCGCATTTCCGACCCGCCCATCGGATTGTATCGAAAAGGCGTTTACGCGCTGGACCGTCCGGCGGTGGCGGTGGTTGGCAGCCGCCGCACCACGCTTTACGGGCAGGCGGTCGCCAAATCCCTGGGGCGTGATCTCGCCCGAGCCGGCTTTTGCGTGATCAGCGGGCTGGCCCGCGGCATCGACACCGCCGCCCACTCCGGGGCGCTGGAGGCGGACGGCAAAACCATGGCGGTGCTCGGGTGCGGCCTGGACATCATTTATCCGCCGGAAAATCTCGACCTTTACCGGGAAATCACGGCCAAGGGAGCGATCCTGTCGGAATTCGCCTTCGGGCGCCGGGCCGACCGCCAGAGTTTTCCCATGCGCAACCGGATCGTTTCCGGCCTGTGCGACGCGGTGGTGGTGGTGGAATCGGATGTCAACGGCGGCAGCATGATCACCGCCCGGTTCGCGGGCGAGCAGGGGCGCACGGTTTTTGCCGTGCCCGGGCGCATCGACCAAGCCTCCGCGAAGGGTTGCCACCAACTGATCCGGGACGGGGCCGTGCTTTGCCGCGGGGTGGACGACATTCTTGAGGAATTGAATTACCTGAGCGGCCTGCGCCCGTCGGACCAAACCGCCGAGGCGGACGGGGCCGCCCCGGCGGGGCCGCCGCTGAGCGAGGAAGAAGAGTCGGTGCTGGCCCATTTGCGCAACGGGGAGGCTCTCGATATGGACCGCTTGGCCGGCCAAACCGGCAAAGCCCCTTCCGAACTCATGGCCTTGCTGATGATGATGGAATTGAAACGGTTGGTCGTGAAACGACTCGACGGCTGCTACGAAGCCCGGTCGGGCTGACCGGAGGTCCGCAACGGGTCGGCCCGTAATCGCGCGGGCGGATTTTACGAATTATTCCGGTGCGTTTCCTCTAGTCGGGCGATGGCTTGGAATTCCTTTTTCAACGCGGGATAAAGGGCGGCGTGGCGCGCGTGGTAGTCTTCGTAAACGCGTTGCGCATGCGGATCGGGCTGGACGGGCGGGGAGACCGTTAAGGTGGTTTCGCAGGCATCGGGAACGCTTTCGTAAACCCCCGCCGCCACCCCGGCAAGGAGGGCCGCTCCGTAGGGCGCTCCCTCGGCCCCGTTGACGGTGACGATTTCCATGCCGAACATGTCGGCCAGCATCCGCAGCCAAAACGCGCTCTTCGCTCCGCCTCCGGAAGCGCGTGCCCGGGTGGCCCGCAGGCCGATGGTTTTCATGAGGTCGAGGGAATCCCGCAAGCCGTGGGTCACGCCTTCCAGCACCGCGCGCGTGAGGTGGTCTTTGTTGTGGCGCAGGGTCAGGCCGAAGAAAACGCCGCGCGCCTCCGGGTCGGGGTGAGGGGTGCGTTCCCCGCTCAGGTAGGGGAGAAAGAGAAGCCCATCGCAACCGGCGGGCGCCCGCCCGGCCCCGGCGGTCAGGAGGTCGTAGGCGTCCCGTCCCGACGAGCGGGCGGCCTCCATTTCCTCCCGTCCCAACGTGTCGCGAAACCACCGGAAGCTGCCGGCGGCTGAGAGCATGACCCCCATCAGGTGCCACTGTCCCGGCACGGCATGGCAAAACGCGTGCAGGTTGCCTTCCGGGGAAAACCGGTAGCTGGACGACGGGGCGAAAACCACGCCGGAGGTGCCCAGGGTAACCGAAACCATTCCCTCCGCCACCATGCCGGTGCCGACCGCCCCGGCCGCCTGGTCACCGCCCCCGGCGGCGATCGGCGTGCCCTCGCGCAGGCCGGTCGCGCGCGCCGCGTCCGCTGACACGGCGGCGGAGGCGGCGGTGGATTCCGTGATCTCCGGGAGCCGGGCGCGCGGAAGTTCAAGGGCGTCCAGCATGTCGCCGGACCATTGCCGACGGGCCACGTCGAAGAGGGAGGTGCCGGAGGCGTCGGAAACGTCGCCCAAAAATTCCCCGCTGAGGCGGTAGCGGATGTAATCTTTCGGGAGCAGGATTTTATCGCAGCGTTGATAAATCTCGGGTTCGTTTTCCCGCACCCAGAGGATTTTCGGAGCGGTGAAGCCGGGCAGCACGGGGTTGCCGGTGAGTTCGAGCAAGCGTTTTTCCCCGACCCGTTCGGTGATGGCGGCGCACTGGGCAGCGGTTCGCTGGTCGTTCCAAAGGATGGCCGGACGCAGAACCTTGCCGGAGCGGTCGAGCATCACCAATCCGTGCATTTGGCCGGTGAGGCCGACGGCGGCGATGGAGTCGGAGTCCGCCGAAATTCCCGCTTTTTCCAAAACGGCGCGGATGCTTTTCACCGTGGCCTCCCACCACGCTTCCGGATCCTGTTCGGCCCAAAGCGGATGCGGGTGGGAGAGGGGGTATTCGAAGGTGGCGGTGGCGGTCACCGCGCCGTCCGGTTTGATCAGAACCGCTTTGGTTCCGGAGGTGCCAATGTCAATCCCGAGTAAATGATTCATGGGTGTTCCAGGCTGATTTCAATGCCCTCCGGCACTTCCCAGCGGCCGCGGAAATGCCCGTCCGTCAATTGGGGTTCGCCCGGGATCAATTCGTCGAGAAAGACGTCGCGGACCTTGTTGATGGCGGCGATGACATCCGGGTGTTCATCGGCGATGTTGAACCGTTCCGAGGGATCGTGGCCCAAGTGAAACAACAACGGCGGATCGTGGTGTTCCGCCTCCTCGGGGCTGTATCCCGCCCAAGTGGCGTAGTGGGCCTTGAACGGTCCCTTGCGGATGGCATAGAGCCGGTCGCTGCGGAAATAATACTCCACGTTTCGGAGGCCCGCGCCGTTTTCCAACAGGATGGGCCGCATGTCCACCCCGTCGATCACCCGGTCTTGCGGGATGTCCACCCCGGCCAGTTTCAAGAAGGTGGTGAACAGGTCCATGGCGTTGGCCATTTCTCGCGAGACCCCACCGGCTTCGATCCGGCCCGGCCACCAGGCGATGGCCGGAACCCGGACGCCTCCCTCGAAGGTGCTCCCTTTGCCGTCGCGCAGCAGACCCGCCGATCCGCCGGCCACGTCGCGGGTCAACCAGGGTCCGTTGTCGCTGGTGAAGACCACCACGGTGTTTTCGGCCAGGCCGAGGTCGCGCAGGGTGTCGAGAATTTTCCCGGTGCTCCAGTCGATTTCCTCAATGGTGTCACCGTAGCGGCCGCGCGGGCTTTGGCCGTGGAATTCTTCCGAGGCGAACAGCGGCACGTGCGGAAAGGTGTGCCAGAGGTGGAGCAGGAACGGCTTTTCCCGGTTTTCCCGGATGAAGCCGATCGCCTCTTCGGTGTAGCGTTTGGTCAAGGTGTGTTGGTTGGCCGGTCGTTCGATGATGGTGTGGTTGCGCATCAGGGGCACGTCCCACCATTCGTAATCCGCGTCCAAGTGGAAAGCCGGCCGGGGGGGAGGATTTTGGTCCCGGTCCAGTTCCATGTCGTTGGAGTAGGGAATGCCGAAATAATAATCGAACCCATGGCGCAGCGGGGAAAACTCCGGAGGGTTGCCGAGGTGCCATTTGCCGATCAGGGCGGTGGCGTAACCGGCTTCCTTGAGCGCGGTGGCCATGGTGATTTCTCCCCCCGGCAGCCCGCCGCTGGAATCGGCGTAGAGAACCCGGTGGGTCAACAGCCCGGCCATGCCGCTGCGAATCGGAAGCCGGCCGGTTAGGAGGGCCGCCCGGCTGGGCGTGCAGACGCTTGCCGCCACGTAAAAATCGGTAAACCGCATCCCCTCCGCGGCCATGGCGTCCAGGCGCGGGGTGCGGATGGATGGATGGCCCTGGGAGCCGAGATCCCCGTAGCCTTGGTCGTCGGTGAAAACAACCACGAAATTGGGTGGGAGGGTTGCCTCCGCCGTGGCGGCGGAAGCGGCAGCGGCCGCCGCCGTCAGGGAGGCCATCAGGATAAGCAAGGGTTTTCCAGCCATGGAGGGAGTCTGGAAAAACCGACCGGCGGGGCAAGACCGTTTCGGGGAGAGGGGAAAGCTCCGGCGATTCAAGACAGCCGCCCCACCCGGGCTTCACGGATAACACTGCGAAAGTTTTCTTACCCTTATTCAGGAGAAGGAGCCGGTCTGGGCGACCTCCAATTGGAACAGGGCCGGGGAAACAGCGGACGCTTGCGATCTTGCCTTGGCGGACCGGTTTTTCGTAGGGTGGCGGGCATGTTGGTTTTCAAACGCCCATACATCCATTCCCATGCGCCGCTCCGATGAATCGTCCGGAAGCTTGGCGGGGTCCCTGCTGCTGGCACATCCGGTTTTGCGCGACCCGAATTTTCGGCGCACGGTCGTTTTGATTTCGGCCCATTCGACCGGTGACGGAGCGGTGGGTGCCATCCTCAACCGACCGACCGGCAAGTTGCTTTCCGAGTGTGACGACAGTTTTGAAGGGGACCCTCTCGGCAAAGTTCCGCTCTACGAAGGCGGTCCCGTGGGGGCCGACCGGGTGGTTTTTTGCGGATGGCGCTGGGTGAAGTCGGAGGGGCTTTTCAATTTGGCTTACGGCGTCGATCCGGATCAGGCCCGGAATTTGCTGGACGAGGGAGCGGTGGTGCGCGCGTTTCTCGGCTATTCCGGTTGGGGGGAAGGTCAGTTGGAGGAGGAGTTGGAGCACGATTCCTGGGTGGTCACCCCTCTGGACGCGGAAATGTTGGGCGACGAAGATGGAACTTCATTGTGGCGTTCGTTTTTGTCGCGGATCAGTCCCGAATTCGCCCTACTGGCGGCCTCACCCGAAGATCCTTCCGTGAATTGACCTATGGAGCCGCAGTCGGTGCATGAACATTTTAGTGATCCGCGCGCGGTGCAACATTACGCGAAGGCGGCGGCTTCCCTCGGCTTGTGGGTTTCGGAGGAACGCGTGTTTCAATCAATCTTTCCCAAGGAGGCGACTTTGCTGGAGGTGGGTTGCGGGGCCGGGCGCATCAGCATCGGATTGTGGGAACTCGGTTACCGCCATTTGCTGGGCATTGATTTCGTGCGTGAGATGGTCAGCGAAGCGCGGCGGTTGAATAAAAAACTTGAATACGGCGTTTCGTTCCGGCACGGCGACGCCACCCGGCTGGATTTGGAGGATTCTCTCTTTGACGGAGCCATTTTCGGTTTCAACGGCCTGATGCAAATTCCCGGCCGGGAAAACCGGCGGCGGGCGATGAGTGAAATCCACCGGGTTTTGCGGCCGGGCGGGGTGTTCGTTTTCACCACCCATGATCGTGCCAATCCCCGTTACCGGGAATTTTGGGAGGCGGAAAAACGGCGGTGGGAAAACGGGACCATGAATCCGGGATTGTGCGAATTTGGCGACCGCTTTTACGAGGCGCCGATCGGGTGCACCTTCATGCACATTCCCAGCCAAGCCGAAATTACGTTGGATTTGGAAGCGACCGGCTGGACCGGGATCGAAAGCGTTCACCGCAGCGAGGTGGCCAACGAACCGGCCGACGTGCGGGAGTTTTCCGACGAGTGCCGTTTCTGGATCGCCCGGCGTCCCGATCAAGCGGATACCGCCGGTTGACGGTCACCCATCCCGGAGATTGGCGAACAGGGCCCGCAGTTTGGCGGGATCCTTGACACCTGTTTCGGATTCGACCCCGCTCTTGAGGTCAATCCACGAGGCGCCAGTCGCGCGGACCGCGCTGGCCACGTTATCCGGGTTGAGCCCGCCGGCCAAAATCCAGCGTTTTTCAGGCCACCGTTCGCGCAGGGCGGCAAAGCGCTTCCAATCCCCCGTTTCCCCCGTGCCGCCGTATTTATCCGGTCGATACGTGTCGATGAAGATGGTCTCCGCCAGCGAAAGGAGGTGTTCGGGAAAGGGGACCCCGGGCGGCAGCTTCGGCGCCAGCCAGAGGGCGGCCGGGGTAAGAATCTTCGACCAGGCCGCGATTTCCTCTTCGGGAGTCTCCAATGGAAAATGAATTTGGAAAAAATCAAAATCGTCCCGGTCCGCCAACAATTCCTCCAGGGAAGGGCGAACCCGCACGGAAACCTTGGGCACCGGCGGCAGGTCTCCGGCGAATGTGCGGAAGACTTCCGGCTCCAGGTGGCTGGGGCTGCGCGGAAAGGTAATGAAACCGAGGAGATCCGCCCCGCAATCGGCGGCGAGCCGGGCGGCGGCCGCGTCGCGCAGGCCGCAGATTTTGACTTTGGGAATCATGTTTGTGCGAAATGGCGGCAAATGGCCGAGGCCAGCGCGTCGAGAGAAGCTTCGGGGGATTCCACCGCCAGCGGGATACCGCTGGCGCGCAGTTTTTCCGAAGTGACCGGCCCCAGACTGGCCGCTTTCGGGTGGCGGCCCCCGTCGGCGATTTTGAGCCGGGGCGCTTGCTGAATGAAGGACTCGACGGCGGAGGAACTGGTAAACGCGATCAGATCGGCGCCTCCGCGGCGGAAATCCTCCGCCGCCGGGTGTTCGCGGATGTCGGCCAAATCCGTCCGGTAAACCGGGAACTGGTCCACGATGGCCCGCGCCTCGTGCAGGCGGTTGACCAACACGTCGCGGTTGCGGCTGCCGGTGATCACGAGGACCTTGGCGCTGTCGAGACTGTCGGTGGCGGCGAGGGCGTCGGCCAACCCCTCGGCGGTGGAGAGTTCCGGCATCAGCTCGACGGCCACGCGGTGCTCCTCAATGGCCTTGGCGGTGGCCCGCCCGATGGCGGCGAACCGAATTCCCCCGAGGGCGCGGATGTCGGAAAACCGCTGGAAAAACTGGTCGAAAAACCCGCGGACCCCGTTTGCGCTGGTGAACACGATCCATTCGTAACCCCAGAATTCCGAGAAAACCTCTTCGGCGATTTCGGGATTGGGATCGGGTGAAATGGAGACAAGCGGAATTTCCAGCACCTCGGCGCCAAGCGCGGCGAGCCGTTCCCCCAGGCCTCCGGATGTCTCGCGATTGCGGGTCACCGCAATCCGCCGTCCGAAGAGCGGCAGGGCTTCATACCACCCGATTTCCCGCATCCGGTCGGTGACGCCTCCGATAAGCACCACGGCGGGAGCGGCCAGACCCGCGCGGGAGGTTTCCTCCACCAAGGTGCCCGCCGTGGCCAGCAGGCTTCGCTGGCGGGGAAGACTGGCCCATTGCACCACGGCGGCGGGTGTTTCCGGGCGCAGCCCTCCCGCCAGCAGACGGCGGAGAATTTCCTCCATCCGCCCCATTCCCATGTAGATGCATAGAGTGGCGTCGAGCTTGGCGAAAGAAGCCCAATCGACGGCCAGTTCTTTTTTTTCCGGATCCTCGTGCCCGGTCAGAAAAATCACCGAGGAACTGGTGTTGCGGTGGGTAAGGGGAATGCCGGCATAGGCACTGGCGGCGGCGGCCGCGGTGACGCCCGGCACCACTTCGAACGGCAGGCCGGCTTGGGCGAGGGCGAGGGCCTCTTCCCCGCCGCGGCCGTAAATGAAGGGATCCCCGCCTTTGAGGCGAACGACTTGTTTGCCCGCGCGGGCCAGCCGCAACAGGATTTGCTGAATCTCCGCCTGCGGAACCGAGTGAAAGCCGGCTTTTTTTCCGACGCAAATCCGTTCGCAATCGTCCCGGCAGCGGTCAAGCAATCCAGGATGGACCAGATAATCGTAAACCACCGCGTCGGCGGAAGCCAACAGGGAGGCCGCCTTGACCGTGATCAAACCGGGATCGCCGGGGCCGGCCCCGACTAGAAAAACTTTTGCTGCGGATGCGGAACTCATGACAAAAATCGGGCGCGGGCCAAATCCCCGGCGGTTATGAAAGCGTTTTCGACCGTGACATCCGGCATCTCGTGCCGCGTCCGTCCGGATGATTCGTGAAAAACGGTGAGGCCGCCGTCGTGGAAATGGGCTCCGAAGGCGGTGTGGCAACCCCCGCCCAAAGCGGCGAGAAAAGCGCGCTCCACCGTGACGGCCAACCGCGTCGGCTCGTCAAAAAGGCCCGACCAGCGCGACTCTTCGCCGGCCCGGCATTGGATGGCGATGGCCGCCTGGCCGACCGCCGGCACCATTTCCCCGATGTCCAGCGGCCGGAAAACCAATCCCGGCCATTCGGTAATCCCGAGCCGTTTCAAGCCGGCCATGGCCAACAGGGTGGCTCCCGCCTCCCCGTCGGCGATTTTGCGCAGTCGGGTGGCCACGTTGCCGCGAATTTCGCACCACTCGGCATCCGGAAAAAGGCTTCGGGCCTGGGCGCGGCGGCGCGGACTACCGGTGGCGATGCGGGTCGGAACCGGCTCCCCGGCGCGATGGATCAGCACGTCGCGGGGGTCTTCCCGCGGCAAAAATCCGGCCAAGGCCAGGCCCTCCGCCATTTCGGTGGGCAGGTCTTTGCAACTGTGCACGGCCAGATCGGCGTCGCCCCGGCGAAGCGCCTCCTCCAGCTCCCCGGTGAACAATCCCTTGCCGCCTTGTTTTTCCAGGGACCAGTGCCGCTGCCGGTCCCCGGTGGTGACCAGGGGCAGCGTGGTGAAGTGGTTTCCGGGCAGTCCGGCGGCCGCGTGTTGGCGGACCAACGCCGTCTGGGCAAGCGCCAGCGGACTTTTCCGCGTGGCGAGAATGATGTCATGATTGCGCACTTGTGATTTACCTTCCAAACGATCATTGACGCAAAGAACTCCGCCCAAAGCAAGCGGCAAGGCGGACACGGGAAGGACTCAAGGACCCGGGGCATTGGATTGACCGTTGCCGGAACGTCACGTCGCCATGGTTTTTTCCACAAAACCCCAAAGCCGGGCGATAATTCCATCAAGATATCCGAATATGATGATTTGTAATTTCCGAATCGTTCCCGTAAGCTGCCCAACATGTCAAAATCCGAAACCAAACGCACCGCCACCGCCGAGGCCCTGCGCCAAATGTTGCACGAGCGCGTCGCCGTCCTCGACGGTGCCATGGGCACCATGATCCAGCGGCGAAAGCTGCAAGCCGATGACTTTCGCGGGGAACGGTTTGCCGATCACCCGGGCGAACTGCAGGGCAACAATGATTTACTTTCCATCACCCGGCCGGACGTGATCGGGGAGATTCACCTCGGCTTCCTGGAGTCGGGCGCGGATATCATCGAGACCAACACGTTCAATTCCACCCGCATTTCCCAAGCCGACTACAAAATGGAGGATATGGTGCGGGAATTGAATATCGCCGGTGCCCAAGTCGCCCGGCGGGCGGTGGAGAAATTCCGCGAAAGCCATCCCGACCGGCCCGCTTTCGTGGCCGGCGCTCTCGGGCCGACCAGCCGGACCGCTTCCCTGTCACCTGATGTCAACCGTCCGGAATACCGCGCGGTCACGTTCGACGAGTTGGTGGAAAACTATAAAGAGCAGGCGCTTGCCTTGATTGAGGGCGGGGTCGATTTGCTGCTGCCGGAAACGACTTTCGACACCTTGAACGTCAAAGCCGCCGTGTTCGCGCTGGAATCGTGCTTTGACGAACTCGGATTCCGCGTCCCGGTTTGGCTCTCGGTCACGGTGACGGATGCCTCCGGGCGAACCCTTTCCGGTCAAACGGTGGAGGCGTTCTGGAATTCCGTTCGCCATGCCAAACCGCTGGCCGTTGGGATTAATTGCGCTCTCGGGGCGAATGAGATGCGCCCCTATGTGGAGGAACTGGCGCGGTTGGCCGATTGTTTTGTCAGTTGCTACCCCAACGCCGGCCTGCCGAACGCCTTTGGTGAATACGACGACACCCCGGAGTCGATGGCAGCCTGCCTGGGGGAGTTCGCCGAGGCCGGTTTGCTCAACATCGTGGGCGGCTGTTGCGGGACCACCCCCGACCACCTGCGCGCCATCCGCAAGGCGGTGCTCGCGCATCCGCCGAGAAAACCGTCCGAACCCATGGAGGCTCTGCGGTTAAGCGGGCTGGAACCCTTGAATGTCACCAGCGAAACCGGATTCGTGGTGGTCGGCGAGCGGACCAACGTCACCGGGTCTCCCCGTTTCGCCAAAATGATCAAGGCCGATGATTTCGACGGCGCCCTGGCCGTCGCGCGCCAGCAGGTGGACAACGGCGCCAACGTGGTCGATGTCAATTTTGACGAAGGCCTTCTCGACAGCGAGGCCTGCATGATCCGGTTTCTCAACCTGATCGCCTCGGAACCGGACATCGCCCGCGTGCCGGTCATGATTGACAGCTCGAAATGGTCGGTGATTGAGGCTGGATTAAAATGCGTGCAGGGCAAAGCCATCGTCAATTCCATCAGTTTGAAGGAAGGGGAGGAGGTCTTTCTCGACCATGCCTCCAAAATCATGCGCTACGGCGCGGCGGTGGTGGTGATGGCGTTTGACGAAAAAGGGCAGGCGGCCACCAAGGATGAGAAGATCCGCATCTGCACCCGCGCCTATAAACTGCTGACGGAAAAAATCGGCATGGATCCGCATGACATCATTTTTGATCCGAACATCCTCACCGTCGGCACCGGAATCGAGGAACACAACAACTACGCGGTCGATTTCATCGAGGCGGTGCGCGAGATTAAGAAAACCCTGCCGCACTGCCGCTGCAGCGGTGGAGTCAGCAACATTTCCTTCTCGTTCCGCGGCAACAACCCCGTGCGCGAGGCGATGCACGCGGCCTTTCTCTACCACGCCATCCAGGCCGGGCTCGACATGGGCATCGTCAACGCCGGGATGCTGGAGGTTTACGAGGAGATCGAGCCGGAACTGAAGGAGTTGGTGGAGGACGTGCTCTTGAACCGGCGGGAGGACGCCACCGAGCGTTTGGTCGATTTTGCCGACTCCATCAAGGACCGGGGCAAGTTGAAATCAAAAGGCCCCGACCTCTCTTGGCGCGAGGGAACGGTGGAGGAGCGGCTGTCCCACGCGCTGGTCAAGGGTCTGGTTTCCCACATTGAGGAGGACACCGAGGAAGCCCGCCAAAAGCTTGATAAACCGCTCGAAGTGATCGAAGGGCCGTTGATGGACGGCATGCGGGTGGTCGGCGATCTTTTCGGCCAGGGGAAAATGTTTCTTCCCCAAGTGGTCAAGAGCGCCCGCGTGATGAAGAAAGCGGTCGCCTACCTGTTGCCCTACATGGAGGAGGAGAAGAAGAAACAGGGTGATTCGAAGCCGAAAGCCAAGTTTCTCATCGCCACGGTAAAAGGGGACGTGCACGACATCGGCAAAAACATTGTGGCGGTGGTGCTGGCCTGCAACAACTACGACGTGGTCGATCTCGGGGTGATGGTCCCTTGTGATAAAATTCTGGAGACGGCCAAAAAGGAAAAGGCCGACATCATCGGCCTGAGCGGTTTGATCACGCCCTCGCTCGACGAGATGGTGCATGTGGCCAAGGAGATGAACCGCGCCAAGTTCACCACCCCGCTGTTGATCGGCGGGGCCACCACCAGTCCGGCCCACACCGCCGTTAAAATTGCGCCGGCCTACCCGAATCCGGTGGTTCACGTGCTCGACGCGTCCCGCGTGGTGGGGGTGGTTAACAAACTGCTGAGCGACAAAAACCGCGATGCCTATGCCGCCGAGGTGAGTGAAGCCCATGCCAGGCAGCGGGAGAAGCACGAGGGTCGGCAAAAAGAACGAAAGTTGCTGCCGCTGGCGAAAGCCCGCGCCGCGCGCCCGTCTTGTGATTGGAAAACGGTGGACATTCCGGAGCCGGCCTTTCTCGGGTTGAAGACCTATGATTCGATTTCGTTGAAGGAACTGGTTGATTACATCGACTGGACGCCCTTTTTCCAAGCCTGGGAGTTACACGGTCGGTATCCGCGCATCCTGGACGACAAGGTCGTGGGGACGCAGGCCCGCGAATTGTTTCAGGATGCCCAAAACCTTCTCGACCGCATCGTGTCGGAGAAAATTTTTCAGGCCCGCGGAGTGATGGGATTTTGGCCGGCCAATTCCGTTGGCGACGATATTGAGATTTACGCGGACGAAAAACGGGAGAAGGCCCTTGGGGTTTTCCACTCACTGCGGCAGCAAAATCCGAAAGCGGACGGCAAGCCGAACTTCGCTCTCGCCGACTTCGTCGCGCCAAAGGAATCCGGACGGCCGGATTACATCGGTGCCTTCGCCGTGACGACGGGTCACGGAGTGGATGAATTTGCCAAAGAATTCGAAGAGAAACAGGACGATTACACTTCGATCATGGCCAAGGCCTTGGCCGACCGCCTGGCGGAAGCCTTTGCCGAGAGGATGCACAAGGAGGCGCGTGATTTATGGGGTTACGGTCGGGAAGAAAATCTTTCCACCGATGATCTCATTCGCGAGCGCTACCGGGGCATTCGCCCGGCCGCCGGCTATCCGGCCTGTCCCGATCACACGGAGAAACCGCCCCTCTTTTCATTGCTGGAGGCGGAAAAACGGGTCGGCATGAAGCTGACCGAAAGCTGCGCCATGCTGCCGGCCAGTTCGGTGTCGGGCCTTTATTTCGCGCATCCGGAAAGCCGTTATTTCGCGGTGGGCAAAATCGGTCGTGACCAGGTTGAGGATTACGCCCGGCGCAAGGGCGTGGAGATCGCCGTGATCGAGAAATGGCTCGCCCCGAATCTCGCTTACGAACCGGAAACCTGAACACCCGTTGCCCGCATAAGGATGGGCATCGGGGCGAAAAGGGCGGAGCCGATTTCAGGAGCGGAGGGTGACGGTGGCGGGGAATCCCGGGCAGAGGAGGGAGGCGGGAAGGGGGCCGGTTGGCGCGAGAAAGGTCATCACGCCGGTTGGGGCGCAGAGCCAGACTTCGCTGGCGCCGGCGTCGAAATAGAGGGCTGTCTTTTCCCGAATTTCCGCATCGGTGTTGCCGGGGGAGATGACCTCGACGCAGATTTCCGGAGCGCGGGGAAAGCAGGGCAACTCTCCCAATTCGCGCAGCCGCTCCGGCGAAGCCCATGCCACGTCGGCGGCCTTCACGCCGTCGGCGGTGGATATGGGGCATTCCGTGACTGAGCGGCCATGTGGCATGAGATCGCGCAACAGAGCGCCAATTTCATTTTGAAAACTTCCATGCAGGGGAGAGGGGGGAGGGCTCATGATGATGTTTCCGTGGCGGTCGGTTTCAACGCGGCCCTGAAGGCGGGCGACCTCGGGGTCGGCCTGCAATGCCGCCCAGCGATTGGAATTGAACGCGGTTTGCCCTTCTTGGGAAGGCAACTCAATGGTAAGCGCCATGATGAGGGAAAAGTAAGCCAACGACCGGCGCGGGGTCAACCTCAGGTTCCTTTTCCAAGCTCGTGCAGCAGAGGCCCCAACTTCTGCAGCGTAAGCGGAACCCCCTGCTTTATCATGGTTGTGCAAGTCGTTACTTCGTGGCCTGATTCGCCGCCTGAAGGCTGGCGCTCCTTTTTTCAGCGATCCCCGGGGTGTAAGCGGGAGCGTCCCGCTTCAGCGGTCGACAGTAAGGTTTGTAAGCGGTCACCAAGGGGCCTGATTCGCCGCCTGAAGGCTGGCGCTCCTTTGAAAACGCTTTTTTCGACGAAGGTGGGAACGATCAGCTTCGCATTGTGGATTGCAAGTGGGTTACTGCGGGGCCTTGATTTTCCGACATACACGGCGCCACTTCCAGTAACTGTCAGTAATACGGCCTGCCAATCGTCGGCCGTCCGGGCTGCCGGGTCACAGGTGTTTCAGGGTAATCAGGCTGATGTCGTCGCCGATGCCCCGGCGTCCGGCGAAGCGGTCAAGGGAATCGAGAATGCCTTTGTTGAGTTCCTTGCAGGAACGGTTGCGCAGGGTTTTTACCACATCCGCGAGCCGTCCGCTGGAAAATTCAATTCCCTCGCCATTGACCGCCTCGGTAACGCCGTCGGTGTAGAGGACCAAGGCGTTGCCCGGTTGAAACGGGATAACGCGGTCCTCCATGACCAGATCGAAAATTTCGTCGCCCACCAGCCCGACCGCCATGCCCTCGGAGCCGAGCATTTCCACCACCGGGGTTTGCCCGGGGTTGTTGGCGTGCGACAGAAAGGGTAATTCGTGCCCCGCGCGGGCGAAGACCACCTCGTGGCGGTTCATGTCCACCACCGCGTAGATCAGGGTAATAAACATGTCCTCGCGCATTTCGGGGGCCATGGAGCGGTTCAGTTCTTTCAGGACGGCGGCGGGGGAATCGTGGTAACGGGAAAAATGCCGGAGATTGCTCCTGCAGATGGCCATCAGAAGGGAAGCGGGGATTCCCTTCCCGGATACATCGGCGATGGCCACGCCGAGCTTGCCGGGGCCGAGGGGGAATAAATCATAAAGGTCGCCGCCGACCTTTTGCGCGGGGATGTAAACCGCGTCCATCTCCAGGCCTTCCATGAAGGGATTTTCTTTGGGCAGGAGCATTTGCTGGATGTTGCTGGCCAGGGAAAGGTCGAGGTCGAGTTTCTTTTTTTCCAGTTGCAGGTTCAACAAATCGGCGTTGTGGAGGGCCAGGCCGGCTTGGTCGGCGAGGCTTTGCACGAGGGAAAAATCGGTTTCGTTGAAGGCAAGCCCATCGGAGGGATTGGCCACGGCGAGAACGCCGAGCAATTTGTCCCGGAAAATGACGGGGGCGGCGATGATCGACTTGACCAGCAGGGAGGCGTCGTCGTGGCGGATCACGCGGGGGTCGTTGAGCCCGTCCTGGATGAGCACCGCTTGCCGGTTGGCGGCCACTTCGCCGATGATACCCTCCTTGAAAGCGATGGTCTCTGACTTGAGAACTTGTTCAATGAACTTGGCGCGGGTGGTCAATTTGACTTTCGAGCTTTCAGGCAGGGGTTTTTGGGGAGGAAACAAGCCCTCCACGGCGACCCCCTTCAGCTCCTTTTCGTCCTGGTTTTCGAAAGCGCAGGCGCTGAGGGCGCCGGTGCTAAGGATGGCGGCGTGGACGATGCGCTGAAACAGATCTTCCCGGCTCAGGCCCTCACCCAGGGCCTCCACCAAATCGTGCATGAAATCGACCACCAGTTGCTTCTCCTGATCGGCGAGTTGGCGTATCTCATCCAGCCGGGTGATTTCCTTTTTGGCCAAAAGGTAAAGGAAGAAAAAGACAACCGCGAACGTCAGGGCGATGAAAAAGGGGAACATGGCGGTGGGCGGGTCACGATCGTTCCACTTGATTTTTGAGAAAAGAAATCACGTCCTGAAATTTCTTGCGGTTGCCCTCGTCAACCTCAACCAAATTTTCATGCGCTTCGAGAACAATTCGGGCGTTTTCAATTTCCTCCTTGTTGTTGGCACCGGTAAGGGATTTGGCGTTGGGGTTGAAATTCAGGGAAGTTTCGCCCGCGTCCACGGTCATGATCCGGTGCAGGCCGAGGTTGCGCACCAACTCCAGGTTGCGGGCGCCCAGGCGGCAAAGCACAAAGGAACCGGGAGGATCTTTTTTGCGCAGGTCCATGGCCGCCCCGGCCAGAATGCCGAGGAAGGTGCTGTCCATGCTGGCGCAGTCGCCGAAATCGAGAATGAACCCGTTTTTTTCCCGGGTTGTCTGGGTGAAAAACTCCCGCAGGGGAGCGCTGTTTAGAAACGAAACCCGCCCCCGGATTTTTACGATGGCCGGGTCGGAATAAGCGTCAACGAGGAACGCCGGGTTTTCGGTTTCGGGCATGCCGACTTGGTTGCGATTGGTTGGAAAAAAGGAGGGAGGCGGAATGCCCGGGCAGGCATTCCGCCTCCATGTTGGGTTTATCAGCTTTTCTTTAAAATTTCACGCAGGACATAGGGAAGGATGCCCCCGTGGCGGAAATACTCGACCTCGATGGCCGTGTCGATGCGGGCGGTCACCTCGATTTCCTCCTTCCGCCCGTCGGCCCGGTTAACGGCGAGCTTCATGGCTTGGCCCGGGCGAACCGAATCGCTCAACTCGGGCAGCGAAAAGGTTTCCGTGCCGTCCAGTCCGAGGGAGGCCGCGGAGACGGCCTCGTCCGCGAACTGGAGCGGCAAAACGCCCATGCCGATCAGGTTGCTGCGGTGGATGCGCTCGTAACTGGTGGCCACGACCGCGCGCACGCCGAGGAGGTTGGTGCCTTTGGCGGCCCAGTCGCGGGAACTGCCCATTCCGTAGTCGGTGCCGGCGAAAACGATGAGCGGGGTTTCCCGTTCCCGGTATTTTTCGCAGGCGTCGTAAACCGGCATCACGGTTCCTTCGGGCATCAGTTTGGTGAAACCGCCCTCCTTGCCGTCGGCCATTTTGTTTTTGATGCGCACGTTGGCGAACGTGCCGCGGGTCATGATGCGGTCGTTGCCGCGCCGCGACCCGTAGGAATTGAATTGCGACGGATCGACTCCTTTGGCGATGAGATATTTGCCCGCGGGCGTGGAAGCATTGAATGCACCGGCCGGGGAGATGTGGTCAGTGGTCACGGAATCACCGAGGATCAACAGGGGGCGCATGCCGTCGGCCGGTTTGATGGCTTCGGGATCCATGGAAAACCCGTCAAAATAAGGCGGCTTTTGAATGTAGGTGCTTTTCTCGTCCCATTCGTAAAGCTGGCCACCGGAGACCTTGATGGCGTTCCACTCCGGATTTTCGTCCAACTGGGAATACTTGGCCGTGAACATTTCCGGTTGCAGGCCCCGGCGCGTTTCCTCCCGGATTTCCTCCATGGAGGGCCAAAGATCCTTCAAAAAGACCGGTTCACCGTCTTTGCCGATACCGACCGGTTCCTCGTCGAAATTGATGGTGACCCGCCCGGCGAGGGCAAAGGCGACCACCAGCGGGGGGGACATGAGGAAATTCGAGCGAATGGCCGAGTGGACGCGGGCCTCGAAATTGCGGTTGCCGGACAAGACGCTGGCGCCGACCAGTTGTCCCCGTTCCAGTGCCTCCTCAATTTCCCGGGCCAGGGGACCGCTGTTGCCGATGCAGGTGGTGCAGCCGTAGCCGACCAGGTTGAAACCGAGTTGATCGAGGTACTCCTGCAGGCCGGTTTTTTCCAAATAATCGGTCACCACGCGGGAGCCCGGCGCGAGACTGGTCTTCACATACGGCGGAACATTGAGGCCGCGTTCCACCGCTTTTTTCGCCACCAGCCCGGCCGCCAGCATGACACTCGGGTTGCTGGTGTTGGTGCAGCTGGTGATGGCCGCGATCAAGACCGACCCATGGCGGATTTTCGCCTGCCCGGCGCCGTGGATCGTCACTGTGCCAGGTGCTTCCGGGGAGTCTCCGGTGGGCCGGTTGAGCACCATCTCGGCTTCGTGACGGCTTTTGACGCCGCTGCCGTCGGATTCCAAGGTGTCGCTGCCGGAGCGTTCGCCGCCGGCTTGGACTTCGTTGCCGCCCAGGACCACCGTCTCCTCGCGGCTGATTTGGTCGGGAGCCAGCCCGAAACCGCCGTCGGCCGCTCCGCGGGTGAGAAGTTTTTCGAAGGTGTCCTTGAGTTGATTGACATCGAGGCGGTCCTGGGGGCGTTTCGGGCCGGCCACGCTCGGCCGGATGGTCGAAAGGTCCAGATCCAGCACCTTGGTGTAGTCAATATCGCCGGAACGGGGCATGCCGAACATCCCCTGCGCTTCGAAATAGTCGCGGACCATGTCAACGTGCTCCGCGGGGCGTCCGGTCGCCCGCATGTATTCCAAGCTTTCCCCGTCAACCGGGAAAAAGCCCATGGTGGCTCCGTACTCGGGCGCCATGTTGGCCACGGTTGCCCGGTCGGCCACGGAGAGGGAGGCGGCCCCCTCGCCGAAAAATTCAACGAACTTGCCGACCACCTTTTCTTTCCGCAGCATTTCCGTGATGCGCAGGGTCATGTCGGTGGCGGTGACGCCTTCCCCGAGGGCGCCGGTGAGGTTGACCCCGATCACTTCCGGGGTCAGGAAATAGACCGGCTGACCGAGCATGCCGGCCTCCGCCTCAATGCCGCCCACGCCCCAGCCGACGATGCCGAGGCCGTTGATCATGGTGGTGTGGGAGTCGGTGCCGACAAGGGTGTCGGGATAATGAAGGTTTCCATCAGCCGTCTCTTTGCTGAACACCATTTTCGCCAGGTATTCGAGATTCACCTGGTGCACGATGCCGACGGCCGGGGGGACCACGCGGAAGGTCTCGAACGCTTGCTGGCCCCACTTTAGAAACTCGTAGCGCTCCCGGTTGCGGTCGAACTCAATTTTCAGGTTTTGCAAAAAGGAGGCCGGGGTTCCCGAGCGGTCCACCTGCACCGAGTGATCCACCACCAAATCGACCGGCACCAGCGGTTCAATGATTGAGGGATCCCCGCCGATTTGCGCCACCGCCGAACGCATGGCGGCCAAATCCACCAGCAGGGGAACGCCGGTGAAATCCTGCAGGACGATGCGGGAAACCACGAAAGGAATTTCCTCGTTGACCGGTTGGGCCGCGTTCCAAGAGGCGAGGCGGCGCACATCCTCCTCGCGCACCCGCTTGCCGTCGCAATTCCGCAACACCGATTCCAGCACCAGCCGGATGCAGACCGGCAGGCGCGAAACTTGGCCGAGCCCGGCCTCTTCGAGGGCGGGCAGGGAGTAATAATGGCGTTTCTTTCCGTCCGGACCGTTGCCGAAGGAACGGAGGGATTGAAAGGGATTCGGTAAATCGCTCATGAATCGGGTGGCGTTGAAATCGGTGTTGATGTGGAAAACGGGCGGCGGTGCCGTTCAGCTTTGCAGGGCTTTTTGGATGGCCTCGAAATCGGGCAGGACTTTCGGATCGTCGCTGGAGCTGCTGTAAAGGATGGTTCCGTTCTCGTCGATGACGAAAGCCGAACGCTTGGCGACGCCGGCGAACCCGATAAAATCCTCGTAGTGCGCGTCGTAAGCTTTGCAGGCGGTGCGGTTGAAATCGCTCAGCAGGGGGAAGTTGATCCCCTCTTTTTTGGCAAACGCCTCTTGGGCAAATGGGCTGTCCACGCTGATGCCGTAGACGGCGGCGTTCAGGCTTTCATATTGTTGCAGGGAATCCCGCACGGCGCACATTTCGTTCGTGCAGACGCCGGTAAACGCGAGCGGGAAGAAGAGGAGAACGGTCTTTTTCTTCCCGAAATTGTCGCTCAGTTTAACATCGACCAAGCCGCTGTCGGTCTTGGTTTTCAGTGTGAAATCAGGTGCTTTGGAATCTTTTTGCAATGCCATGGTTTGAATCGTTTTCAATGAAGGTTGTTTCCGGCCCGCCGGGGCCGGTCAATCAAGGGGGGCAAGTTCACGGCATTTGCCGGGTCAACGCAAGCGGTTTTGAGCGTTTCGGCCCGGTTTCTCCATCCGGGTTGGGCAAGGGGGAAGCCGCGTTAAAACTCCCGCAGTTCACCGTTAAATTCACGGGTCAGGCGGCGCAGCCCCTCGGCGTCGGAGCGATTCATCTCGAAACCGACCGCGTGAATGCGGACCGGGCGGGGGCTTTCCCGTTGCAGGGCGCGCAGGGTGCGGGTCAGGACCGAGTGGGGGATTTCCGGATAACTGTAGTTGCCGGGCGTGCCCTCCCGCCGGTTGAGCTGGCCGTCGGTCAGGAGAAAAATGACATCCGGCTCCAGGCGGAAGGCCGCCGCGAAGGCCGCCTCGTGGCCGTAATACTCCTGGTTCGGCGAGGCGCGGGGATTGCCGCGCAGATTGGCCGGGACCCATTGGCGGACCGCCTGCTTGTTGGCTTCAGTGGCCGGGGCGAGGAAATCCTCAAAGGTTCTCACTCCCTGGCTGAACTGCACGATGCCGAAGAGGGCGGAGGTGTCCAGGTTTTCGATCAGGCCGGTCATCTCCTCCTGTATCCGTTCAATGGTGACGCCGCGCCGGGCGGCCTTGTTGACCACCGAAACCGAGGTGTTGACAACGATGACAATGCGTTGGCCGCTGTCCTCAATGCCGAAAAAGGAGGAGGAGGACGCCCCGCCCGGAGCACCCGCGCCGGGAAAGCCGGCGGCTCCCAGCAGGGCATGGAGGTCCGGAACCCCGGTGGCGGTCGTTTCCATCGGGGTGAAGGTGGCGTCGGGCGTGGCCGGCAGGGGCGGCAGGCCATCGGGGAGGAGGGCGCTGGAAGTGAGGCGTTCGATGGTGGGCGGGGCGCTAACCGCTTGTTGGAATTCGGCCAGCGCCACCCGGTGCTCCAGTTCCCGCTGGGGGAGGTGGATGGTTTTTGGGGCGGTGAACTCCGGCTCGGTGCGGGAGGGTGGGATCATCACCACCACAAAAACGCTGGCCGCCAGCACCAGCGCCTGGGCCGCGATGGCGAACAGGAGCGGTCCGGCCCGCCGTCTCTTGGCGGCGGGTGCGGGGCGGGTGGCTCCGGCGGCCCATCTTTCGGTGGCATCGATACTCATGCGATCATCTTTAGATTGAAGAACCGAGGCGTTGCGCACAACGCGCAAAATTCCCGCCCCGCGGGAATCCCCGGGTTACGCGCGCTCCGCCGGTTTTACCGCTTGGATGGCGTACATGAGCGGAAGGAAGGCGTTCTCCCCCGGCCAGCGCCAGTCACCCCCGTTGTCTTGCACCAGCCAAGGGAGGGAACGGTAGGTGGTGTGGGCGAATTCCCGCATGCCGGTCAGGCGCAAACCGGCGTCAAGCAGGGCTTGCACGACCTCGGCCACGGTGTGCGGCCACTCGTAACCGACGGTTTCGACCGGATGGTCGGGCACCGCGTAAGAACCGGTGGAACCGGAACAGATCGGTTGGCCGGTGGGAAAATACGGGTAACGGAAAACCGGGTTTCCGGCGGCCCCCGCCTCCTGGTCCAACGTCTGCGACACCGGATGGAACTCCCGCAGGTAAAATCGGCCTCCGGGCCGCAACAGGGCGGCGATGGTCCGGCTCCAGGCCCGCAGGTCCGGCAGCCAGGGCAAAACGCCCGCCGTGGTGACAACCCAATCAAAGGTTTCGCCGATGACTTGCGGGGCTTCCGCGATTTCGGCTTCCACAAAGCGAACCGGCAAATCGCATTCGTCGGCAAGTTCCCGGGCTTTCGCGATGGACCGCCCGGAAAAATCGAGCCCGGTCGCGCGGGCGCCCAGTCTGGCCCAGGAGAGGGTGTCGAGACCGAAGTGGCACTGCAGATGCAGCAGCGAGAGGCCCTCCACCGGTCCCACCGCTTCCGTGTCGCAGGCGGGCAGCGAAAGCCCGCCCTCGCGGAATTTTCGCACCCCGTAAAATTCGGACTGATAATGAAGATCGGTCCACGCGTCCCAGAGACGCCGGTTGGCTTGGATTTCCGTTGGCATGGCCCCAACCTCGTGCCCGCGGCCTGTTCTGGCAAGGAGAAGCCGGACCGGCTTTGTTTGCCCGTGGGGGCGCGGGCCGGGTCAATCCTCCAGGGTGTGGCCCCCGGCCAGGAGATCGGCGAGGGTTTCGGCGCCGTGCCACACGGTGGCTTGGGTGATTTCAAACCCGTCGCTTTGGAGGCGGATGCGGAACGATTGGTTGTCGTGGGTCACCGCCAGTTGCCAGGAATTGGTCTCGGTCTGGACACCGGCGATGCGGGTCCGTGACGGGGATTCGGCATCGCCGTGCGGAACATGCAGGGTGAAAAGCCAGGCTTCGCCGGTTACGGGTTGGGAGAGATAGGTGGTGGTGGGCAGGGGGATGTAATCCTCCACCCGCGGTTGGAGCATCCAGCCCCGGGTGGTCGGCTCGGTTTGCCCGGTGGCGTCTTGAAACGAGCCGTTCACGTTTCCGATGGCCTGCAATTGCATCGAAGGCCCCCCGTGGTGGATGGCGAAAACGCCGTTGCGGGTGAATTCGAGTGTGTCCACGTCAAAGCCCCAGATCCATTCCCAGGTGTTTTCGGAATCGGGCGACGGGGGCGTGAGGCGGTCGAACACCACCCAGCCAAGCCCCTCCACGTCGAGCAGAACCCGTTCGTGGGAAAAGGTTACCTCGTCGCCGCCGGTTTGGCGCAACGTTCGCTGGGCCGCCGCCATCTGAACCGGTCCTCCGCCGTAAAACGAGACCGGCATCGGAACTTGCGGCCGGGAAATGATCACGCCCGGTTCATGGTCGCGCCCGTTCATCAGGACCACATTGTGGGCGGATGACGCGCGGAGGTGGTGGCTGATCTCCTCGTTGGTGTAGCGGGGCGTGCCGGGATCCACCGCGAATTTTCGGCCATGGGCGTGGGTGAGCACCTGCAGATCGTCGTTGTGAAAATGGGAGGTGCCGCGGGGGCCGGCGTCGAGCATGGCGTAGCGGTCCTCCCGGCGCAGCACGGCGTAGCCGCCGAATGGCACGAAATCGGATTCGGGCTCGGCCCACGGCATGTCGTAATAAGTGTCGGGATCGAATTGGAAGGCGACTTCGTTGAACAGCATCGGAATGACCACCTCGCGGGAATTGTGCAGGGCCGGGACCACGCCGTCGGGGTAGGCGATGCGGGCGAGGGCGTGGGCGGCGTTGGCCAGCCCGGCGCGGAAGGCGCGGGGAAAAGGCCGGTCGTTTTGTTCGGCCAGCATGGCGAGGGTGTGAAAATTGGCAATGCACCCGGCCGCCGAGTAATGGGGGGCGAATTCCTGGTGGTTGCCATCCGGATAAAACTGGGCCGCCAGCTCCTGCTCACTGCGTTTCAAGGCGGTGGCGGCGAAATCGGCGGCGCCGTTGAGTTCGGGAAACAGGATGCCGACATGACCGAGCCCGTTCGACTCCATGACCCGCCAGTTGCCGCCGGCGGTCGATTGCATCAGGTGGAGGGCGTTTTCGCGTTGTCCGCTGAAAAGCAACCAGATCGCTTGGTCGGTGACATGCGGGCTGTGGCGGAAAATCTCGAACACATACGGCCAAACCGACCCGGCGCGAATGCCCGTGTCGAGGGTGCGCCAGCCGGGGTGGCGGCGTTGGGACAGGTCGGGCGGACGCGGCATTTGATCGATCCACGAGCGCAGTTCTTTTTCCCAGGCGCGGGCATATTTGGGATCGCCGGTTTCCCCGTAAGCGTCGGCCAGGTTGAGCCAGTGGAAGTGGCGGTTCAGCCCCCAGGTCCATTCCATGGTGCTGCCCCCGGTCGGGTCATGGGCCCAATCGATTTCATCCTCGAACTGGTGGGTGAGACCGTAGCCGCCGGTGTAGCGGAGATTGACCACCTCGTCGGCGTCGTAGGCCATGCCGGCGTTTTCATTGATGCGGGTGCCGAACCAACGCAGCCGCACGCGGGGAATGCTGTTTTCCAAGTCAATGCGGGCCGGCCCTTCGCGCAGCTCTTTGACCAGGGCGGCGGCCGCCGCCGCGCGGTCCCCCGCCCGCACGGGTTCGGCCCAGGGCGCTTTCGGATGCCCCTCCGCGTTCAATACCTCCAACGGGTCGAACCCCGGTCGGTCAAAAGGGAAATCCTCCCAACCGGAGGAGGCGGCCAAACTGGATACCGTCATGAGGAAGAGCGTTGGTAAAATAATAAAACACTGGTGCATTTTCTGAAGAGGAAACATGGGTTTTCATACTCCCGTGAACGGTGCGACAGGCAAGGGGAAAGGAGGTTTCCCTTTGTTTTCGGCGTTCGCCTTTCCGTTGATCGGAAAGACTTGAGGCGGATTATGGCATGCCCCTTAATTGGCTATAGGGAGCAAACTTATCCCGGAAGCGACAATTTTAAAACGTATTGAATGACGCTCCTTTTCAATGATTGGCAAAGCGGTTTTCCCACTTCGCGGCAATGGAGTTGGCTGAACGGATCCGGTTCCGGCAGGTCTTTATTATTCTTTCGGAGTGTTGTGGATTTGTTACAAAATAACAAAAAATGCTTGCCAATTCACTGAAAATGGTCACTGCTGTTGGGTGATTTGCTGAAAAACATCAGCAAAACAACATCTGATAATAATGGACAAATTGAAACTCATAAAAGAACACAAAGAGCAGATCGCCCGCTTGGAAAAGGAGCTTGTTGCCGACCGCCGTAAAAAGCTGGTCAATTTGCACAAGGATCTCGGTTATTCCAGCCGCAAGGATTTGATTGATGATTTGAGTTCGCTTCGCGGCGGTGGTGCCGGTGTGGGGCGCGCCAAACGCGTGACCATAACACCTGAATTGCGTTCGAAAATCGAATCGGAATTGCGCGCTAAAAAAGGCGCCACCGCGGTGGCCCGCGAGGTGGGCGTTTCTGTTCCAACGGTGCAAAACATCAAGAAGGATATCGGCTTGGTGCAATCCCGCTGAGCGGATTTTTTCTTTTACCAAAGGCTCTTCCTCATGGAAGGGCCTTTTTTTGTTTATTCCACTGATTCGGCAATAAAATCGCTTTGAATCGACCAGAGCCGCGCGTAGTGTCCCTCATTTTGCAATAGCTCGCCGTGACTGCCTCTTTCGATGATTTCCCCCTGTTTCATAACCACGATCCAATCGGCCCGTTTCACGGTGGAAAGTCGGTGCGCAATCACCAGCACGGTGCGGTTTTGCATCAGGCGGTCGAGGGCGCTCTGAATGTGGAATTCCGTCAGGGTGTCCACGCTGGCGGTGGCTTCATCCAACACCACAAACGGCGGATTTTTCAAAATCACCCGCGCGATGGTCAGGCGTTGCTTTTCCCCCACGCTGAGGCGCACGCCCCGTTCGCCGATTTGGGTTTGCAGTTTTTGTGGAAGGCGGCTCACGAATTCCCGCGCGTTTGCGGCTTCCAAGGCTTCCCACAGATCTTTCTCCGATGCGGCGGGGCGGGCCAAGAGCAGGTTTTCCTCCACCGTGCCGTCGAATAAAAACGGTTCCTGGGCCACGAAACCGATGTTTCCCCGCAGATCGCTCAGGCGGAATTTTCGGATGTCGGTGCCGCCAATGGAAAGGGTCCCGGAGCAGACATCATGATAACGTAAAAGAAGGCTGGCAATGGTGCTTTTTCCCGCGCCGGTGTGGCCGACCAGCGCGGTGGTTTTTCCGGCCGGCATGGTCAGTTGAAAATCCCGCACCACCGTGTCCCGGTCCCCGTAAGTAAAGGAAACCCGTTCGAAAACCGCTTCGGTGGATTGCCGGGGAAAAGGGAGGGGGTCTTCCGGTTCCGGGATGGCGTTGGGGGAGTCCAGAATTTCCACCACCCGGTCCCCGGAGGCTTTGCCGGCGCTGATCAAATGGTTGAGCGAATTCAAGCGGGTGATCGGTTCGTACAACATGGCGCAGTAGGCGTAAAATCCGACAAACGTGCCTGTCGTCATTTCCCCGGTCATGAGCAAATAACCGCCGTAACCGAGAATGGCCACGGTGCCGAGACTCGATATAAAACTGGTGCCGGGACTGTAGTACGACCAGCGGTACATCGCTTTCAAGGTGGTGTTTTTCAAGACCCGGGCGCGCTCCATGAAACGGCTCCGTTCGCGTTGGTGAAGGGCGAAGGCGCTGATCAGTTTGTAGCCCTGCAAATGCTCCATCAGGAGTGCGTTCAGCGAGCCGGCCGCCTTGCGCACCAGCGACCAGTTTTTGCGGGTGGCCCGGGCGTGGTTGACGCCCAGCACCGCCAGCAGCGGCAGCGGCAAGACCACCAGCAGGGCGAGGACGGGTTGCAGCCAAAACAGCATGCCCATGACTCCGAGCGCCATCACCAGCGCGACCATGCCTTGCTCGGTGCCGTCGAGGATCACCCGCTCCACGTTTTGCACATCCTCGATCACGCGGGAGGCCACCTCGCCGCTGGGGCGGCTTTCATAATAACTCACCGGCATGTCGAGCAGTTTGTCGTGAACGTCTTTGCGCAAATCGATGAGCACTTTTTGTTCCAAGGCGTTATTGACGCGGATGCGGGCCATGTTGAGCAAATCCCTGCCCAGGAAACAAACCAACACCACGCCGACTCCGCCCAAGAGCAGGAGTGTGTCCGCGTCCTCCATAATGGCGTCGATGACGTTGCGGATAACCAGCGGGACGACCAGCATAAACGCGGTGCTGCCGAGGGCCAGCCCCAGGGTGAGGCCGAATTGACGGCGGTGGCTCGTGAAGTAACCCGCGATGCGGATAATGGAATTGGTGCTCGGTTTGGTCATGGCGGCGGCCGCGCTCCCTCGCGCGGGGAAAGGAGAAAAAGAAGGCAATCCGGCCCGCGACGCAACCACGCGGCCAAGGTTGGGCCGATTATTTGCGCGCTGACGTTCCCGATGTCGTTCCCATGGGCTGCGAAGCCTTGCGCATCCGGGCGATGTGCTTCTCAATTCCTCCATTTGATCCTTCATGGCCACGGATTCTTCAACCGACAAACCCATCGCGGACTCCGCGGGCAACAGCCTGACCGGGGTGGTGGAGCGCATCCTCTTTTTCAACGAGGAAAACCATTACTGCATCGCCGAAGTGCGCGACGACGCCCGCAGGGAAACCGCCACCGTGGTCGGCACTTTGCCGGGGGTGCAATGCGGCGAGACCTTGCGCATGGAGGGGGAGTGGACCCGCCACCCGCACCACGGCCGCCAGTTCAAAGTCCGCGCTTTCTCTTCCCGCCTGCCTTCCTCGGTGCATGGCATCCGCAAATACCTGGGCAGCGGCTTGGTGCCGGGTATCGGCAAAGTGTATGCCAACAAAATCGTGGATCATTTCGGCGAGGACACGCTGCGGGTGATCAGCGAGGAATCGGCCCTCCTGCGCAAGGTGCCCGGCATCGGCAAATCCCGCGCCGTGGCCATCAAAAAAGCCTGGGACGACCAGCGGGCGGTCCGCGAGGTGATGATGTTTCTGCAAACCTACGGGGTCTCTCCGCGCCAATGCCTGCGGCTGGTCAATCAATATGGAAACGAGGCGCCGGTCATCCTGCGCAACGAGCCCTACCGGGTGGCGGGCGAAATCGACGGCATCGGCTTTAAAACCGCCGATAAAATCGCCATCAATCTCGGCTATGCCAACGACAGCCCGCCGCGGCTCGACGCGGGCATTCTCTTCGCCCTGCGCGAACTCGAATCCGAGGGGCACACCTGCTACCCGGAGCAGGCGCTCGGCGATGAGGCGGCGGAGATGCTGGAAGCGCCCCGCGACCGGCTTGACGCCCGGTTGGCCGACATGGTCGGGGCGGGAACCCTCGTGCGCCACCCCGGCGGTGAAGCGGGGCCGTGTTTGCAACTACCCGCCCTGGACCGGGCCGAGCGGCAGGTCGCCGCCGCTGTTTTGGATATCGCGCGGGCCGCCTCCGCGCTGCCGCCCATCAAGGTGCCTGCCGCCGTCCAGTGGGCGCAGGAGCGGGCAGGGTTCAGCTTCGGTTCCGGGCAGGCCGAGGCGCTGCGGCAGGCGCTGGTCAATAAATGCGCCATCCTCACCGGCGGTCCCGGCACCGGCAAAACCACCATTTTGCGCTCACTGGTCAGCATCCTCAAAGCCAAAAAAGTCCGCGTGCTCCTGGCCGCTCCGACCGGGCGGGCGGCCCAGCGCATGGCCGAGGCCACCGGGCATTTCGCCCAAACCATTCACCGGTTGCTCAAGTACGATCCCGCCCTGGGGGGATTTTCGGCCAACCGGGAAACACCCCTGCGCGCCGACTACATCGTGGTGGACGAGGCCAGCATGCTCGACACCCGGTTGGCCGCGAATTTGTTGCAGGCGGTTCCCCCGCGCGCCCATCTGCTGCTGGTCGGCGACACCGACCAACTCCCTTCGGTCGGTGCCGGCAACGTGCTGCGGGATTTGATCGACAGCGGCCTCGCCGCCGTCACGCGGCTGGGAGATGTTTTCCGGCAGCACGGGGAGAGCGGAATCGTGCGAACCGCCCACGCCGTCAACGGGGGCAAGGCCGCCCCGCCCCCCCTCCTTGACGATCCGGAAGAACTCGACCCTTCGATGGACTTGGTGTTTTTGCGCGCTCCGACCCCGGAGGAGTGCGTGGACGCGGTTTTGCGCCTCTGCGGCGGGTTGGTGGAGCGGAAATTCGGATACGATCCCTCCCGTGACACCCAGGTGCTCGGGCCGATGCACAAAGGGATCGCCGGGGTCGCCAACCTGAATTACCAGATCCAGCAAACCCTGCGGGGAAACCGCCCCTCCCTGACCACCGGGGCGGGAACGTTTTTCGTCGGCGACAAGGTGATTCAAACCCGCAACAACTACGAAAAGACCCTCTTCAACGGTGACCTCGGCACGGTGACGGATGTGGAACCGGGCTCCGGCGCCCTGACCGCGGAGTTCGACGGCGAAGCCCACCGTTTTGAGCGGACGGAGCTGGCCGACCTGAGCCTTGCGCACGCCATCACCATTCACAAGTCGCAGGGGAGTGAATACCCGGTGGTGATTGTTCCCCTCTTGAAACAGCACTACATGATGCTGCAGCGAAACCTGCTCTACACCGCCATCACGCGGGGCAAAAAGAAAGTGATCCTGGTCGGCGATCCGAATGCTTATGCCATGGCGGTGAAAAACGTCTCCACCCGCTCCCGCCACACCCTGCTGAAAGAACGGTTTGCCCCGGCCGGGTGAAATTCCTCGTTATGAATGCCCCGGGCCGCTTCTTTGTTTTGCTCGCCGCCGTTCTGACGGGGATGATCGCGGCCGCGCATGGCCCGGTGGCGTTGGCCTCCGCCGGAGAAGAAGAACGGGTTGTCTTCCAGGATGAAAACCTGAAGGAACGGATTCTGCGGAGTCTCGGCCTGGAGGGAGAGGAGGTCACCGCGGCCCAAATGGAAACCCTGACCGCCTTCGACGGCACCCGCGGCCGCATCGCTTCGCTGGAAGGGTTGGAGCACGCCGTGAATCTGGAACACCTCCGCTTGCGGGACAACCATCTCACCGACATCTCTCCCTTGGCCGGTTTGACGGCTCTCCGCCACCTCGATCTGCGGGGAAACCGTGTCGAGGATATTTCCGTGTTGGCCAACATGGACCGCTTGGAAGTTCTCGGCTTGCGGGACAACCTGGTCAGCGACCTCTCCCCGTTGCTCGACAAACGGAGCTTGGCCCGGCTCGACCTCCGCAACAACCGGGGAGTCACCGATATTTCTCCACTGGCCTGGGCGCCTTCACTCACCGAGTTGAACCTGCGCGATACCCGCGTGGAAGACCTCGGGCCTCTCGCCAAGCTGACGCTTTTGCGAAGCCTATACCTGCGCAACAACCGGTATATCGCCGACGTTTCCGCCTTGGGCAATCTGGTCAATTTGGAATGGCTGCATCTCAGGGACAACCGGGTTGCCGACATCCGCCCGCTGGTCGGATTGCCCGAACTCAGGTATCTCAACCTTTTCAACAACCAAGTGCCCGACATCACCGTGTTGAACACGCTCCCCAAGCTGGAAACGGCCAACGTGAATCTCAATCAACTGAACATCCACAACCACGCGCCGACTTTGTTTACCGTGTTTGCCCTGCACAAAAGGGGAGTGAACCTTTCGTTCCAAAGGCAACGGCGTTCTGCCGCGAACCGTCCGCCGCCCCGGCCGGGTGAGGCATTCTTTGCCGCGTCGGCGGAATTGATTCTGAAGTTTGACGACACCGGACGGGAAATCGTTCTCGATCTTGACAGCCAAAACAACACCGCGCGCATTCCCGAACCGGAATTGGCCGGAGGCTTCGATTATCAAGCCGATGGGGTGGACACCGTCAGCTTGCTGATCACGTTTCCGGCGGAAGACGGTGATTCAGACCACCGCCACGAGCTGCGCCTGACCTATGAGGACCATTTTTCCGGTCGCTTCGAAGGACTGTTCCATGGCGGAAACCCCTCCGGCCCCGTCTCCCGTTCCGGTTCGTTTCACTGGCGGTGAACAAAGTCGGAAGCCGATTGGCACCGGTGTTGCCATGGCTGGATAAAATTTACATCATGGAGGGATGATGGGTTGTTCCATGATTGTATCGCCGGGCGCGCGCGCTTCCGGTTTTCTGTCCGCCGCTCTTTTTTTCCTCTGCATTCTTCCCATGACCAACCGCGCTCAATCTGACGAAGAACCCGCGTTGGGCTTTCCCACCGATTTTTCCCGCGCCGATTTCGAGGCCCGGCTGCGTCCGGAGCATCCCCGTTTGCTGGCCACCGGCGCGGACTGGGAGCGCTTGGCCGAATCACTGCCGGAAAGCCCGGAACTCCAAGCCACGGTGGAAGCCCTCAAGCTGGCGGCGGCCGACCTGCTCGAACGGCCGCCGGAGGAGCGGGTGGTGACCGGGCGCCGTTTGCTGGATGTCTCCCGCGAGGTGCTGCGGCGCGTGCTCACCCTGGCTTCGTTGTATCGGATTACCGGTGACGACCGTTATGCCGGACGGGCGCGGGATGAAATGCTGCGCGCGGCGGCGTTCTCCGATTGGAACCCCTCCCATTTTTTGGATACGGCGGAGATGACTTTGGCGGTGGCGCTCGGTTATGACTGGCTGCACGATTTTCTGGCCGAGGAGGAACGCGCGGTGTTGCGGGAGGCGATTGTGGAAAAAGGATTGCGGCCCGGGACCGGCCGCCACACTTGGAAGAACCGGGACAACAACTGGAACCAGGTTTGTTTCGCCGGCATGGTGGCCGGGGCGCTGGCGGTGGGGGAGCACGAACCGGAGTTGGCGGTGGCGTTTTTGCGTGAGACGTTTGACCGCATCCACCTGCCGCTCGACGCCGGGCGTCCCCATGGCGCCTATCCGGAGGGGCCGTCTTACTGGAGTTACGGCACCCATTTCCAGGTGATTCTCATCAATGTGTTGGAATCGGCACTGGGAACGGCTTGGCATCTCGACAATTACCCGGCTTTCCAAGAGAGCTCGGTTTACATCAACTTGATGGCGGGTCCAAGCGGGGAGTTTTTCAACTACGCCGACGGCCACGCCCGCCTTCAGCCGCTTCCGGCCCTGCATTGGTTTGCCGCCCGCGCGGCCAACCCGGCGCTCGACGCGCGGGAGCGGGAAAGGATATTGGCGCGCGATCCGGCGCTCTTTTCGGAGAGCGGTTTTCGCAACCGGTTTTTCCCGCTGACCCTGCTCTGGCTGGATCCCCGCACGGCGGATTTGCCACCGCGCGAATTGCCGTTGCACTGGAGGGCGGACGGGCCCAATCCATTAACCGTCCACCGTTCCTCCTGGGAGGAGGACGGGCTCTTTTTTGCCATCAAAGGCGGCTCGCCCTCGGTGAATCACGGTCACATGGACATCGGATCGTTCGTGCTCGATTGGAACGGGGTTCGTTGGGCGGCGGACCTTGGCATGGAGAATTACCACCGGCTTGAATCCCGGGGCATGGGCATCTGGAATCGGGCTCAAGATTCCGACCGCTGGCGGGTTTTCCGCATGAATACCCACAGCCACAACACCCTGGTTTTCGACGGGCAAAACCAGTTGGTAAACGGGTTTGCCCCGATTCTGGACTTTTCCTCCGATCCGGCCAACCCGTTCACCGTGGTGGACATGACCGCCGTTTACGCCAACGCGGTGGAGCGGGCGGTTCGCCGGGCGGCCCCGCTCCCCGGCGGCGGCGGGGTCTTAATCGAGGACGACTTGGCGGGGTTCGGGCCGGAGCAATCCGTGCGTTGGGCCATGATGACCCGGGCGGAAATTGAATTGCGCGGCAACCGGGCGGTTTTGCGGAGTCAGGGCGCGGAGTTGCACGCCCGTATAATTGAACCGGATACAACCGAATTCGAGGTGGTTTCCGCCGATCCGCCTCCGCATGATTTTGACTCGCCCAATCGCGGTGCCCGCCTGTTGGTGTTCAAAACCGGCGGATCGGAGGACGGGCGCCGCTCCCTGCGGGTGTTGCTCTCGATCAAACCCGGGGCGGGGCACGACTGATCCCGTCATCGATTCGGTGCCCTTTCGTCTTTTCCCTTTCATTTGCGGGGCGGGGCCGTTTAGCTGGTTTGCCATGGCGAAATGGTTGTTGATCGACAGTTACAACATGGTTTTCCGGGCGTTTTACGCGATTCCCGGTTTGGCGCGTTCGGACGGGTTTCCGACCAACGCGGTTCACGGCTGGCTGCGCACCTTGTGGAAGCTGAGGGACAATGAGCAACCGGATGAAATGATCGCCGTCTTCGATCTCGGGGATGATCCGACCAAGCAGGAGTTGTTGCCCGATTACAAGGCCCAGCGCACCGAGATGCCGGAAGAGTTGAAAAAACAGATTCCGGTTATCAAGGACCTGACCCGACTGCTGGGCGTGGCCCTTACCGAGGTGGCCGAGGTGGAGGCCGACGATGTCATTGGCACCTACGCCAAAACCTTTGCCGCCAAAGGAGACGAAGCCTTTATCGTCAGCGCCGACAAAGACCTGGCTCAATGCGTGACCGACGGCGTCTCCATGCTTCTGCCGCCCCCCACCGCCAATCCCCGTCTCGGCTGGCGCAAAATGGACGAGGCGGCGGTGGTGGAAAAATTCGGCGTCCCGCCGCGGTTGATTCCCGAGTATTTGGCCTTGGTCGGCGACACGGTGGACAACATTCCCGGCATTGCCGGGGTCGGGCCGAAGACGGCGGCCGGGTGGTTGAAAAAATTCGGTTCCCTCAACGGCATACTCAACCACACCGGTGTGCTCAAACCGGAGCGCTTCCGGCAAAAGTTGGAGGACAACCGGGAGACCCTCGCGCGCAATCTTCAGCTCACCACCCTCAACACCGCCGTGGAAATGCCCGCGTGGGAAAAACAGCCGCTGGACCGCGGGGGATTGTTTGACCTCCTGGAAAAAATGGAGATGCGCTCCCATCTCGCCGAGGCCCGCAAACGGTATCCGGAATAAGGTTCCAGAGGTGAACCCGATTCGGGAAGCCATCGCCGATTGGCTTTCCGTCGAGGCCGAAGAGGCTGGAGTTAAGAGTACTGAAACCGTGGAAATTGCCGTCTGATGCCCGGAATCCCCGGAATCAGTCAGAAGGTCGCGGTGCGGGTGTTTCGTAAAATGGGGTATCGCGGGCATATTCCGGATATGCCTGCGATTGTTCCTTACAACCCGCATTCGCCGGCTTAAGCACGGCGCTCCGGTGGCCGCCGATCTCTGAAATAAGGAGGGGCGCCCCGTTCGATTCGACAGGCCGGTCCCCCCCAAAAAAAAGCCCGCTCCCCTTGAAGGGAGAGCGGGCGGGCGTCGCGCAAGCGCGGGACTTACTGAACTTTCATAATCCCTCTCATCCCGGCCTGGGTGTGGGCGGTGAAGGAGCAGACAAACGGATAATCCCCGGTTTCCTCGGGAGCGGTGAAGGTCAGAACCTCCTCCTCACCCGGTCCGAGCACCTTGGTGTTGGCGATCACCCGGTCTTCGTATTCCGA
>PXDN01000070.1 GCA_003566375.1 Opitutia bacterium | reverse complement strand
GGGATGCGCGGTGCCGGAGGAGGACGGCGGCCTGACGCGCGTTACTTACGCCTTCTGGGGCACGCCTTCCGATGAACGGGCGACCCAGGCGGTGGCGGCGGCTTTTGAGGAAAATCATCCCGGCATCAGGGTGGAACTTCGACATTTTGAACACGGGAGGTATTTGCCCCAATTGCAGACCTTCGCGGCGGCCGGGATGTTGCCCGATGTGATGATGCTCGACGCCGGCTTTTTCGATGAATTCGCCTCCCGCGCAGTGCTGGCGGAGGTAACCGGGGACCTTGAGTCGTTGAACGCGGAGTCCGCTATGACCCCGCTGGCCAGGCGCGCGGTTTTCCGTGACGGGAAGGCTTTGGGATTGCCGCTTCGGGCGGCAGGGGGAGCGACGGTGGTCAATCTCGACGCTTTGCAAGCCGCGGGTGTGTCTCTTCCCGCCGACGGAAACATGACGTGGGACTACCTGCTGGAGGCGGCCCCGGCGTTGTCCAGAGCCGTGGCGGGGCCGACCGCTCCCGTCGATTACGCCTTCGCCCTGCCGCATCCGTTGGTTCTGTTTCACCAGCACGGGGTCGCGCTGTTCGATGATCCGCGGAGTCCCGGGCGGGTGGCGGTGCGGTCTCCCGAAGCGGCGGCCGCCCTCGGGTTGTTGCGGAAGGTCGTCGCCTCGGGGGCCGCCCATCCGGATGCCCGCTTGGGCGAGCGGGAGCGGGTGGCTTTGTTCGCACGGGGCGGCACCGCCTTTTTGTTTTGCGGGTTTCCGGCCATGGAGCGGGTTCGAAAAAACGCCGCCTTCCGGTGGGCGGTGTTTTCGTATCCGCGGGGGCCGGCTTCAGCCGCCGCGCCGTTGGACGCGGTCAGTCTTGGGGTATCCGCCCGCTCGGAGAACCCGGAAGCGGCGCGGATGTGGGCCCGGTTTTTGGCATCGCCCGGGGCGGTGCGGCTCGCCGGGCGCGAGACCTCCACCTGGCCGGTGTATCCGGAAATTATTGAAAGCAGTGGTTTCGCCGACGGGTGGCCGGACGGGTTTGCGGAGCGTTTCCGGCAAAGCATGGAAGCGGACGCGGCCATGCCCGCGTGGTGGGGACCGGGGGTTGCGGAAATCGAACGCATGGTGGCCAACCGCGTATCTCAGGCAATCGCGCGTCCGGAGGTGCCCGCCGACGTGGTTTTGGCGGAACTTGAAAACGACCTTCGGCGTTGGCTTGACCGGCGTGGGAGCATCCGGTGAGCGGCGCGGTGGCCGGGATTCTCCGTTATGCGGGATACACGGGAGGATATTGGCAAGTGGATTGTTGGCTGGCCGGGAGCAGGTTTGATTCTGAAGTGGTTTTGTTAAAACATGTTATTGATAGATAAGATAATATTTGTTATTTCCATCAAACTGTCTTTGAGATTCATACCCATTCGTTTACCATAATTTATTACTTGTGCGATTTATTCTTACCTCCATGATCGGAAACGAGATATTTCTTTCTCATTTAGTTTATTACCTAACTAACATAAAACCATGAAGTTAAATAAAACTTTCCGATATGGAAAGCGATTCGGGGCCGTGTTGTTTGCCGGCCTTTTGCCACTGACTGTCAATGCGCAGTTTTACACGTTCGATGAAACGGTTGAAGCCGTTGAACCCGGAGCTTGGAATCCTTGGGATTTCAGTTCCCAAGATGTGACCATCGGTTTTGGTGATGACAATGAAACCACCGTGACTATTGAACCCGGCGGGGAACTGTTGGCGGGACTTTTGTTCATGGGGGTCGGCTCTCAAAGCGCGTCCGGATTTCTCAATATTGTCGGGAGAACCGCCGAAGAGGAACCCAGATCCGCCACCTTTCGCCAGTCTCCCATGTCGGGCGGATTTGAGACTTATGTGGGTTATGACGGATACGGCGAGGTGTTGGTCAGCGAGGGGGGCTTGTTCAGCACCCGCCTCAACTACACCGGCTTCAACCCCGGTTCTTCCGGCAAGGTGACCATTACCGGACCGGACTCGGTTTGGGATGTAAACAACGTCACCCTGAGGGTGGGCCAGCGGGGGCACGGCATCCTTCATGTATTGGATGGCGCGCGGGTGGAAAACATAACCAATATTTATCTGGGCAACCTGAGTGTGGTGGATTCCAACGACGAGATTATCGGTGGCGGCTCGGCCGAGATTTTGATCGAAGGCGGCTCCACCATCATCGGCAGTGGAAGTGAGAGCCGAATCGGAAACCGCCCCAATACGGCGGCTGACATGACCGTTCGCGGACCGGGCAGCCTTTTTGAAATGACCACCGGCTTCATTCATTTTTCCAGTGGCGGCAATTCCACCCTCTTGATTGAGGATGGTGGCGGTGTGTCCAGCGGGGCTTCCTTCAGCATCGCCGCCGCCCAGCGTGCCGGGGAGGAGTCGGCCACCGGGGAGGTCACCGTAACCGGAGCGGGCAGTTTTCTGAACGTGGGAACCTGGTTGAGTGTGGGACGTGGAACTTTTGGCACCCTTTCCGTGGAAGATGGCGCCTCGGTTACAACCGGTGAATACATGCGAATTGGCGCGGATGTGGGTTCAACCGGGGAAGTAGTGGTTACCGGCGAGGGCAGTGAAGCCAACGTGGGAAACTTTCTCCAAGTCGGTTTCCGCGGCACCGGCAAACTATTGGTTTCCGGTGGAGCCCGAATTTCAGTGCCGCTCAGCGGGGGCAGTCTTTCCTCCTTCGGTCGGCACGCCACCGTGGTTACGGACCCTGACACCGAACTTGAAGAAACGGTGATTTCACAAGGGGAAGTGACTATTGAGGGAGCCGGTTCGGAAATTCAACTTCCCCGGCTGTTGGTTGGGGCGGACACCGATTTCGATCCCTCGGGGATGGCCAACGTGTTTATCAACGATGGCGGGCAATTGACTTTGGGTGGACTGATGGTTGTTCGCAACGGCAGCACCGTGGCCTTGGACGGCGGGATCATTGAAATGGTGCGGGGCATCATCGACACCCGGCCCGATCATATTGATATTGCCGGGGAAGGTTCATTGATTGCGGGTTCCGGAATCATCAGCAGCGATTTACTGCTCTCGGACGGTGGTGCCGTGACGGGCGACGGGTTGGTGGTCAACGGGAATGTGGTCATGGCTGCTGGCGGGGCTTTGAACGGCACCGGTGAAAACGGCATTACCTTGAATGGATCACTTTCCGGTGAGGGTGATGTCGAAAACATCACTTTTGGCGATTTCACGGTGGCTTCTTCCCAAACGGTTCCAGCCATTGCCGGCAGCCGTTTCGCCGAGGGGGGGACCTTGAGCATTGTGGTGGACGCCGCCACTTCCGGGTTGATCAACGCGGACGCGGCGACTGATTTCAGCAACGCGAACCTGATCATCATCTTTGAGCCTTTCGAGCCGGGCAGCAGCGCGACCTTCCCGCTGTTTACCGGGGAGGCGGCTCTGAACTTCGCCAGCACCACTTTGCCCGCGGGTTGGGAGTTGTCGGAGTCCGGAGTGCTTCAATTCAGCGGTGCCGAGCCCGGGGACAGCGCATTCGAGCAATGGGCGTCCGGCTTCGGGTTAAGCGGGGCCGACGCCGGACCCGACGCCAATCCCACCGGGGACGGGTTCAGCAACGCGCAAAAGTTCGCTTTCGGGATCAACCCGACGGTGGCGGTTTCGG